>NZ_JACDCU010000476.1 GCF_013817365.1 Methylibium sp.
ACACCGACGGCCTGGTGGCGCAACTGGGCGACGCCGACGCCAGCGTGCGGCGCTGGGCGGCGCGCGACCTCGCCGACCATCCGCGCGCCGCGGCCGCGCTGTGCGCGCACCTGGCCGACGAGCCCGACGCCAGCGTGCGTGCGGTGCTGTTCAGCAGCGCCGCCCGGCTGGGCGGCTCCGCCGTCGTCGACGCCATGCTGCCGCTGCTGCGCAGCGAGGATGCCGGCCTGCGCAATGGCGCCATCGAAGTGCTGGCTGGCCTGCCCGAAGCCGTGACCCCCCACGTCGAACGCCTGCTGCAAGACGAAGACAGCGACGTGCGCATCTTCACCGTCAACCTGCTCGGCGATCTGCGCCACCCGATGGTGCCGCAATGGTTGGCCAACGTGCTGCTGCACGAGAGCGCCGTCAACGTCGTCGGCGCTGCACTGGAGGTGCTGGCCGAAGTCGGCACCCCGGCCTCGTTGCCGGCGCTGCGCGCGGCCGCACAGCGCTTTGCCGACGACCCCTACATCAACTTCTCGGTCGATCTGGCCATTGTTCGCAGCGTCACGCCATGAAAGCTGCCAGCGTGGCCACGCCACCCGTCATCAGCGACGCAGACTTCCAAAAGTTCGCCGAGTTCTTCCACCGCAAGACGGGCATCCATTTCGAAGTCTCCAAGCGTTACTTCGTCGACAAGCGCCTGATCGAGCGCATCCAAGCCACCGGCGCCGAGAGTTTTCGCGCCTGGTTCGTGGCGCTGCGCTTCGAGGCCGACGGCGCCGAGATGCAGCACCTTGTCAACCTGATGACGGTCAACGAGACCTACTTCTTCCGCGAGGCCTACCAGTTCGACTGCCTGGTCAACAACATGCTCAACGAGGTTGCCGCGCGCAAGGCGCCGGGCTCGCGCATCCGCATCTGGTCCATCCCCTCGTCCACCGGCGAGGAGCCGTACTCGATCGCCATATACCTACTTGAGCGCTGGGCCAAGATCGAGCAGTACGACGTCGAGATCCTGTCCTCCGACATCGACACCAAGGTGCTTGAGGCGGCGCAGCGCGGCGTGTATTCCTCGCGCTCGGTGGCCCAGCTGCCCGCGCCCTACCTGAAGAAGTATTTCACGCCGCAGGGCGGCGGCGAGTGGCGCATCTCGCGCGAGCTCGTCGAGGCCGTGGAGTTCAGCCGCGTCAACCTCTCTGAGCCCGCCGACATGCGGCGCTTCCGCGACATCGACGTCATCTTCTGCCGCAACCTGCTGATCTATTTCGACGACCTCTCGCGCCGCGTCGCCGCCGAGGCGATGTTCGACACCCTGGCCCCCGGCGGCTTCATCTGCCTGGGCCATTCGGAATCGATGAGCCGCATGTCCTCGCTCTTCACCATGCGCCGGTTTCCGGATGCGCTTGTCTACCAGAGGCCGCTTTGATCATGAACCGCATTCTTGTTGTCGACGACGCTGCCACCGTGCGCATGTACCACCGAAAGATCCTGGGCGATGCCGGCTGGCACGTCGACGAAGCCAGCAACGGCGTCGAGGCGCTGGAGCGCGTGCATGCGCAGGACGACGACACCGCGTTCGATCTCTACGTCGTCGACGTGAACATGCCGCGCATGGACGGCTACAGCTTCGTGCGCGAACTGCGCCGCCTGCCCGCGCGCCACCAGGCGCCGGTGGTGATGGTCTCGACCGAAGCCAAGCAGCCTGACGCGAACGCCGCTTTCGACGCCGGCGCCAACGGCTACCTCGTCAAGCCGGCGCGCCCGGCCGAACTGGCGCTCACCGCCGCCTTGCTGCTGGGCGACCGATCGTCTGCACTGAAGGCGGCGCTGAAGGCCGCGCCCGGAGTCAAACCATGAACCAAGCGGATTTGCTGGACCAGTTCGTCATCGAGGCGCGTGAGTGCCTGGAAGCCATCGGCGCGCGGCTGCTCGACGTCGAGCGCGAGCCCACCAACGTTGACCTGCTGAACGACCTCTTCCGCTCCGTGCACACGCTCAAGGGCAACTGCGGGCTGTTCGAGTTCAAGGCGCTGGAACGCGTGGTGCATGCCGGCGAAGACCTTCTCGACCGCGTGCGCCACCGCACCCTGGACTACAGCGGCGAGCTCGCCGATGCGCTGCTGGAGGCCATGGACTACAGCACGCAGCTGATCGATCAGATCGAACGCAGCGGGCGTATCGACGACGGTGCCGACGAGCAGTCCATTGCCCATGCCAAAGCCCTGCGGGCGCTGCTCGCACCCGCTGCGGCCTTGGCAGCCGTCACCCAGAGCATGCCTGCAGGGCCGACCTCAAGCACGGGAGCCACGGCTGCCGCTGTTGCCGCACCCGACTGGCTGGGGCGCCTCGCGCCCACGCTGCTGGCCGCCCACCCCGCGGCGCTGTCGCTGCGTTACGTTCCCGAAGAAGGCAGCTTCTTCAAAGGCGAAGACCCCTGGCGGCTGGCGAGCACCGCGCCGGGCCTGCTGGCACTGCAGCTCGCCCCGCGCGAGTCATGGCCTGAGGGCGCGGCGCTGGCGGCCTGGGACTGCTACCAGTGCAACCTGGACATCGTGCTCCTCAGCAACGCGCCACGCACCGAGCTCGAGCAGCATTTCCGCTGCGTGACCGAGCAGGTCGCGCTACACGCACTTGCCGACGCTGGCACCGATGGCGCAACCGCTACCGTCACGGCCACCGTCGCGGACGACAGCGTCGCGCCCGAGCCGGGCCAGGCTCGGCTACAGCAGCGCGCCGCGCAGCTCTGGGCCGACCAGTGCACGCTGCTGGGCCATGCCGCGCTGCCCGCGGGCAGCGTATTGGCCGCGCGCCGCACCTTGCAATGTCTGCTGCAGGCCATCGACGACGGCCCGGCGCGCGCTCATCTCACGGCGCTGCCCGCGCTGCCCGAGACTGCCGCCGCGTTGCTGGGCTGGGCCCTGGCCTGGGCCGGCGCACCGGGCGCGGCGGCAGCGCACCCACGGGCCGGCAGCGCGGCCGAC
>NZ_JACDCU010000477.1 GCF_013817365.1 Methylibium sp.
GGACAAGGCCATCGGCTTGGCTTGGTCGAATGACGTGTTCATCGACGAGGTCAACGACGGCGAAAGCGACCTGCTGTAGTCCCCTCCCAGCTTCTCGGTCAAGAGGGCCTTGAGGCCACGCTTACGAACAACCGGCGGATGCGGCCGGTGACGATGCCGTCGATGGATTCACCATGGGATTCCGATCACGTTGCGCGCTCGTTGGCGCTCCGCCTCGCAGAGGCAGGCGGGAAGACACCCACTTCAGTCCTCGGCCGTCAGGATGGCGGCGCAACGCAGGCCGCCCAGGGCACGCCCGGAGTCTTTCGGGAGCTGGCCAATGCCTTGCTGCCTCGGCTGCGATAGCGCCAGCAGGTAAGCGAAGCCGAAGCAAGCTGCGGCTGTCGGTTTCGAGGACACCCATGTTCAGAAGTGGCCCCGAAGCACCTGCTGCGCGAGGCGCCGGCACGGCCTACAACAGGCAGGGGGGAGCCGCTCAGGGCTGCGGCGCCCGAGGCTGCATGTTCCAGATCTGCGACGCGTAGGTGCCGACGCTGCGATCGGACGAGAACGCCCCCATGCCGGCCACATTGGCGATGGCATGCCGAACCCAGCGTTCACCGTCACGGAACAGAGCATCGACGCGCTGCTGTGCCACCAGGTAGGAATCGTAGTCGGCGAGAAGCTTGTAGTGGTCGCCGCCCCACAGCAGCGCGTCGACCACGCCGCGGTAGCGGTCGGGCTCTTCCGGTGAGAACCGGCCGCTGGCGATCGCGTCGAGCACCGCCTTCAGCCGCGCATCGGCCTCGTAGAGGCGCAGCGGCTGGTAGCCGCCGCGGTTGAGTTCGGCGATCTCGTGCGCCTTGTGGCCGAACAGGAAGATGTTCGCGTCGCCGACCTGATCGCGGATCTCGATGTTGGCGCCGTCCTCGGTGCCGATGGTCAGCGCGCCGTTCAGCGCGAGCTTCATGTTGCCGGTGCCTGAGGCTTCGGTGCCGGCGGTGGAGATCTGCTCGGACAGGTCGGCGGCCGGCATGATGCATTCGGCAATCGACACGCCGTAATCCGGGACGAACACCACCTTGAGCCGATCACCGACCAGCGGGTCGTTGTTGACGACGGCGCCGACGTCGTGGATCAGCCGGATGATCTGCTTGGCCATGTGGTACGAGGACGCCGCCTTGCCGGCGAAGATCACCGTGCGAGGCACCCAGTCGGCTCGCGGATTGAGCAGGATGGCGTGGTAGCGCGTGACGACGTGCAGCAGGTTGAGCAGCTGACGCTTGTACTCGTGGATGCGCTTGACCTGCACATCGAACAAGCTGCCCGGGTCGACCGTCAGGCCGAGCTCGCGCGCCATCCAGGTGGCCAGCCGCTCCTTGTTGGCGCGCTTGATGCGCGCGAAAGCGGCGCGGAAATCCGCGTTGTCGGCCAGCGGCTCGAGTTCGCGCAGCCGGTCGAGCTCCTGGCGCCAGCCGCTGCCGATGCTGCGGTCGATCAGCGCGGCCAGGCCCGGGTTCGCCTGCGCGAGCCAGCGGCGCGGCGTCACGCCGTTGGTCACATTGGTGAAGCGCTCGGGATAGAGGCTGGCGAAGTCGGCGAAGATGGTCTTGACCAGCAGCGTCGAATGCAGCGCCGAGACGCCGTTGACCTTGTGGCTGCCGACGATCGACAGGTGCGCCATGCGCACGCGGCGCTCACCCGCTTCTTCGATCAGCGACACCCGGCGAAGGAAATCGTCGTCGCCCGGGCGGTGGTGAGCCGCCTCCACCAGGAAGTCATGGTTGATGCGAAGGATGATCTGCAGGTGGCGCGGTAGCACCTGCTGCAGCAGTCCGACCGGCCAGGTCTCGAGCGCCTCGGGCATCAGCGTGTGATTGGTGTACGAAAACACCCGGCGGCACTGCGCCCAGGCATCGACCCAGGCGACAGCGTGCTGGTCCAGAAGGAGCCGCATGAGTTCGGCCACCGCGATGGCCGGGTGGGTGTCGTTCAGATGGATCGCCACCTTGTCGGCCAGATTGCCCAGGCCGCCGTGCTCGGCCAGATGGCGCGACACGATGTCGTGCACCGAAGCGGCGACGAAGAAGTACTCCTGGCGCAGCCGCAGCTCGCGCCCGGCCGGCGTGCTGTCGTTCGGGTACAGCACCCACGATATGTTCTCGAACTCGTTCTTCACCTCGGCCGCGCGGGCATAGTCGCCGCTGTTGAAGGCGCGCAGGTCGATGTGCGCCGGCGCCGCCGGCTTCCACAGCCGCAAGGTGCCGACGTGCCGTGTGCCGTGGCCCGGGATCACCATGTCGCAGGCCTTGGCGCGAACTTCACCCGCCGGATGCCAGACGGACACCTCGCCCCGCTGCTCGACCCAGCCGCCGAAGCACACCGCCACGTTGATGCCGGCGCGCGGAAACTCCCACGGCGTGCCGTCGGCAAGCCAGGGATCGGGATGCTCGACCTGCCGGCCGTCGAGGATGTCCTGGGCGAACATGCCGTACTCGTAGCGGATGCCGTAGCCGAAGGACGGCAAGGCCAGCGTCGCCATCGAGTCGAGGAAGCACGCCGCCAGCCGGCCGAGGCCGCCATTGCCCAGGGCGGCGTCGGGCTCCTGTTCCTCCACGTCCTCGAGGCGGCGAGCATGGTCCTGCACGGCGGCGGCCGCGTCGTCGCGCAGCTCGAGCGCATCCAGCGCGTTGCCGAGGCTGCGGCCGATGAGGAACTCCATCGACAGGTAGTAGACGCGGCGCACCTTGGCGGCGCGCTCGGCGGCCTGCGTGTGCACCCAGCGCTCGGCCAGCTGCTGACGCGCCTCGTGCGCCACGGCGCGCATCAGGTCGGACGGCGTGGCCTCCTCCGGCGACACGCCCACCGTGGTGAGCAAGTGGTAGTTCAGCTCCGACAACGCGGTGCGGTCGCTGCGATTCCTGCGGTCGAATTTCATCGGCGGCCCGCTCCTTCGGCGCTTGCGGCACACGCGGCGAGCACCGC
>NZ_JACDCU010000111.1 GCF_013817365.1 Methylibium sp.
TCGATGTAGTCGCGCGCAGCCTTCTGCTCGATGCCGAGGTTGCTGGCCAGGCCGAACGCGCCCATGCCGTAGATGAGCCCGAAGTTGATGACCTTGGCATAGCGGCGCTGCTCGCTGCTCACCTCGGCCATCGGCACACTGAACACTTCACTGGCCGTCGTGCGGTGCACGTCGAGCCCTTCCGAGAAGGCATGCAGCAGGCCAGGATCGCCGGAGATGTGCGCCATGATGCGCAGCTCGATCTGCGAGTAGTCCGCCGACAGGATCACGTGCCCCGGGGGAGCGATGAAGGCCTCGCGCACGCGCCTGCCTTCCGCGGTGCGGATGGGAATGTTCTGCAGGTTGGGCTCGTTGCTCGCCAACCGCCCGGTCACCGCCACCGCCTGCGCGTAGTTGGTGTGCAGCCGGCCGGTCGAGGGGTTGACCATCAGCGGCAGCTTGTCGGTGTAGGTGCCCTTGAGCTTGGCCAGGCTGCGGTGCTCGAGCAGGCGGGCCGGCAGCGGGTAGTCGGCGGCCAGTTCGGCGAGCACTTCCTCGTCGGTGCTGGGCGCGCCGCTGGCGGTCTTGCGGCGCACCGGCAGGCCGAGCTTGCCGAACAGGATCTCGCCGATCTGCTTGGGGCTGCCCAGGTTGAAGGGCTGGCCGGCGAGCCCATGCGCCTCCTGTTCGAGCGCAGCCATGCGCACGCTCAGCGCCTGACTCTGGCGCGCCAGCAGGTCAGAGTCGATGAGCACGCCCGTGCGCTCGATGCGCAGCAGGGTCGCCGAAGCCGGCATCTCGATGCGCTCGTAGATCTCGCGCAACCGGGGCTCGGCTTCGAGCTGCGGCCACAGCGTGCGGTGGACGTGCAGCGTCATGTCGCTGTCTTCGCCCGAATACTGCGCCGCGCGCGTCAGTTCGACCTGCGCGAACGGAATCTGCTGCGCGCCCTTGCCGCACATGTCCTCGTAGCTCAGCCCCTCGCGGCCCAGGTGGCGCTGCGCAAGACTTTGCAGGCTGTGCGGCTTGTGCGCTTCGAGCACGTAGCTCTGCAGCAGCGTGTCGTGGACATAGCCGCGCACCGTGATGCCGTGGTTGGCGAAAACGTGCGCGTCGTACTTGACGTTCTGGCCGAGCTTGGCGCGCGCGGCGTCTTCGAGCCAGGGGCTCAAAGCATCGAGCACCGCGCGCAGCGGCAACTGGTCGGGTGCGCCGGGGTAGCTGTGCGTCAGCGGGATGTAGCAGGCCTCGCCGGGCTGAACGGAGAAGCTCAGGCCGACGATGCGGGCGCGCATCGGGTCGAGTGAATCGGTTTCGGTGTCGAGCGCCACCAGATCGGCAGCCTGGATGCGCACGAGCCACGCGTCGAACAGTTCCTGGCTCAGCACCGTGTCGTAGTGCGTTTCGAGTGGCGGTGCCGGTGTCGCTGCATCGGGCAGCAGTGCGTCCGTGCCGCCCTGCGCCGCGCCGGCTCCTGTAGGAGCGGCAAACGTCCTCGTCGCAATGCCGGTCGGCTCCTCCAGCGCCTTCTTCAAGCTGCGAAAACCCTTGCGCGTGTAGAAGTCGAGCAGCGCCGCGCGGTCGATCTCGCGCCAGGTGAGCGCCTGCCACGCCGATTCGTCGGGCCAGCCCGGCAGCGGCAGCGCCAGATCGCAATCGGACTTCACCGTGACGAGCCGGCGACCCAGCGGCAACCAGTCGAGCGCCTTGCGCAGGTTCTCGCCGGCCACGCCCTTGATGCTGTCGGCCGCCGCGATCACGCCGTCCAGCGAACCGTGTTCGGCGATCCACTTCGCGGCGGTCTTCGGACCCACCTTTTCCACGCCCGGCACGTTGTCGACCGCATCGCCCACCAGGGTCAGGTAGTCGACGATCGCGCCGGGCGCGACGCCGAACTTGTGCATGACGCCGGCCACGTCGAGCCGCTCGTTACTCATCGTGTTGATGAGGGTCACGCGCTCGTCGACCAGTTGCGCCAGGTCCTTGTCACCGGTGGAGACGACCACGCACTGGCCGCGCTTCGAGGCCGCGCAACTCAGCGTGCCGATGACGTCGTCGGCCTCGATGCCCGGCACCTCGATCACCGGCCAGCCGAGCAGCCGCACCACTTCGTGGATCGGGGCGATCTGGCGAGCCAGATCGTCCGGCATTGCGGTGCGGGTGGCCTTGTACTCGGAGTACCACTCGTCGCGAAAGGTCGGTCCCTTGGCGTCGAACACGCACGCGGCGTGGGCCGAAGGGTACTGCTCGCGCAGCTTGGTGAGCATGGCCACCATGCCGTGAAGCGCGCCAGTCGGCTCGCCCTCGGGACTGCGCAGATCGGGCAGGGCGTGATAGGCACGGTAGAGGTAGCTGGAGCCGTCCACCAGCAGCAAAATGTCGTCGCGTGCGGAACTCATGCGGGCATTGTGGCCGCAGCCTCGGGCCGCCCGCACCCGGGTGCCCGCCTACAATCGCGGCCATGTCGAAGCGCTTTTTGTCACTCGTCGCCGTGAGCCTCGTGCCCTTGGGCGTTGCGGCTCAACCCGCTGTACCGGCACAGCCGGCAGCGCAGACGCAGACTCCCGAGCCGGCCGTGCGCCGCACGGTGATCGAGGACGAGGGCGCGCGCATCGAAGAACTTCGCGTGCGCGGGGCGGTGCGCAACATCACCGTGCGGCCCAAGGGGGCCCTTGCGGCCGAGTACGAGGTGCTTGCGCCGGATGCCGGGCGCGACACCAGCTCCGGGCCCAACTCATCCAAGGGATCCGCCGGACGCAGCGTCTGGCGCGTGCTGTCCTTCTAGGCCGCCCGCGATGGCGGTCTTCACCGAAGTCGGCTTCGACGAAGCCGCCGCACTCGTGGCTCAGCTCGGCCTGGGCCGGCTCACGGCGCTCGAGCCGATCAGCGCCGGCATCGAGAACACCAACTATTTCGCCAGTGCCGAATGCGGCGAGTACGTGCTCACCGTGTTTGAGCGGCTCTCCTTCGAACAGCTGCCGTTCTACCTGCACCTGATGAAGCACCTGGCGCAGCGCGGCATCCTGGTGCCGGAGCCGCAGGCCGACGCCCGCGGTGGCATCCTGCACGCGCTTCACGGCAAGCCGGCCGCACTGGTCGACCGGCTGCGGGGCGGCCATGCGCTGGCGCCGAGCGCGCAGCACTGCGAGCAGGTCGGCGCCGCGCTGGCGCGCATGCACCTCGCCGCGGCCGATTACCCGCGTCAGCAGCCCAACCTGCGCGGGCTGGCCTGGTGGGACGAGACCGTGCCGCAGGTGCGTCCCTTCCTTGCCGACGCGCAGCGCTCGCTGATCGACGGCGAACTGACCTTTCAGCACAGCGTGGCGGCCTCGGCTTCGTACGCGACGCTGCCTCGGGGGCCCATCCACGCCGACCTGTTCCGCGACAACGTGATGTTCGAGAACGATGCCGACGGCCAGCCGCGCCTCGCCGGTTTCTTCGATTTCTATTTCGCCGGCGTCGATGCCTTCGCCTTCGACATCGCCGTGTGCCTGAACGACTGGTGCATCGATCTCGACTCGGGGCGGCTCGACGAGCAACGCGCCGCGGCCTTCGTCGACGCCTACGAAACGGTGCGCGCGCTCACCGGCGATGAAGTGCGGCTCCTGCCAGCGCTGCTTCGCGCCGCGGCGCTGCGCTTTTGGATCTCGCGTCTGTGGGACGTGCACCTGCCGCGCGAGGCCAGCATGCTGGTGCCCCACGACCCGGCGCATTTCGAGCGCGTGCTGCGCGAGCGCAGCGCCACGCCCTGGCATCCGCAGCACGCCTGAAGCGACGATTCGATGAAGCTCAAGACGGTTCGCGCCCGCCAGGGCCTGCAGTGGGTGCGCGGCGGCTTTCGTGTGTTCTTCCGGCAGCCGCTGGGCCTCAGCGCCATGTTTGCAGCGGTCGCCTTCGGCGCGCTGATGCTGCTGCAACTGCCGCTGCTCGGTCCGGTGCTGGCGCTGGGCCTGATGCCGCTCGCCAGCATCGCCTTCATGATCGCCACGCGCCAGGTGGAAGCTGGGCACAACGTGCATCCCGGTGTGCTGCTGCAGCCCTTGCGCGCACCGCCGCAGCGCCGTGCCCTGCTGCAGCTCGGCGGCGTGTACGCGGCAGCAGCGATCGCGGTGGTGCTGCTCGCTCACCTCGTCGACGGCGGGCGCTTCGCCGCCGCAGTGCAGGCGGTGGCGGAGAACGAAGCTACACCGGAACTGCTCACCGACCCGATGCTCGAGTTCGGCGTGCTGCTGCGGCTCGTGCTGATGACCTTGCTGTCGCTCGTCTTCTGGCATGCACCAGCGCTGGTGTTCTGGGAAAACATGCCGGTGGGCAAGGCCCTCTTCGCCAGCATGCTGGCATGCCTGCGCAGCGTGGGCGCGTTCGCGCTGTACGGCCTGGCCTGGTTCGGGCTGTTGCTGGGCTTCATGGTGGTCGTGCAGATGCTATTGACCCTGCTCGGGTTGGCCCAGGCCGTCGCCCATGCGGCACTGCCGGCAATCATGCTGTTTTCGACCGTGTTCTACGCGTCGCTGTACTTCAGCTACGACGATTCGTTCGAGACCGACCGGCCGGATGCGGCGCCGCTCGAAGGCGCATGAAAAAAGCCGGCGCGGAGCGCCGGCTCGAAGAAGAACCCCGCCAAAGCGGGCTTTCGTTGTGAACCTCAGCTGCCGATACGCCCGCCGTCGTTCTTGGTGATCACGATGGTGGCCGAGCGCGGCCGCTTGCCGGCGCCGTAGCCGGCGTTGCCCGGCCACTGGCTGACATAGTCGTCGGGGTTGCCGATGGCAGCCAGCGGGGTGCCTTCCCCGGGATGCTGAATGTTGACGAACAGCGCCTTGCCGTCGGGCGTTTCGGTGCAGCCCGTGATCTCGCAATCGACGGGACCGACCAGAAAGCGTGCCAGGGTTTGGGGCTCGGGCTTCTTGCCGACATAGGTGTCGACATTCAGCAGGCTGCCATCGGCCTTCGTGTAGCTCAAGGTCTTCTTGACGCCGTCACCCACCCGCCCGGGAACGCCGGCCAGCATCATGCAGTTGGTCACGTCGGTGTAGGCCCCATCGTCGGTCTGGATCCAGCAGATACCGGTGGCCGGGCTGAACCACAGACCGTCCGGGCTGGAGAAGTCCTGTGAATCCGTCAGCGACGACAGGTTGATCTTGCCCGCATCGGCACCGGCCTCCGCGCCGAACAGGTACACGTCCCAGGTGAACGACGTGGCGTCCGATTCGCCGCGCCGCTCGGCCATGCGGATGATGTGGCCGTTGATGTTGCCCGGCGAGCCGGCCGCAGCCCCACCGAAGGAGTCGCTGTAGCTGCGTGGGTTGGCGCTGTCCACGCGGGATTGACCGGCGCCGACCGGATCGATCTTGCGGTTGCTGTTGTTTGTCATCGTGAGATAGATCTCGCCGTTGGCCGGGTTCACGGCGCACCACTCCGGACGGTCCATCCGGGTCGCGCCCACGGCATCGGCCGCGAGCCGGGCGTTGACCACCACGTCGGCCTCGTCGGCGAACGCGTAGTTCGCGTAAGCGGCGATGAGCGGGTTGCGGATGGTTAGTTCAATCCACTCGCCGGTGCCGTCAGCGTCGTACCTCGCCACGTAGAGCCGGCCCTGGTCGAGGTACTTGTCGCCGGCGGCCATGCGCCTGCGGGGCATGGCGTCGGCGGGCGTCCAGCGCGCCTCGGACAACCACTTGTACACATACTCGTTCTGCGAATCGTCGCCCATGTACACGGCCAGCGGGCGGCCCGGCTTGCTCAGGCCGAAAACGGCGCTCTCGTGCGCGAAGCGGCCCAGACCGGTGCGCTTCTTGATGACGGCCTCGGGGTCGTAGGGATCGATCTCGACGACATAACCCATGCCGTTGAGCTCGTTGCGGTAGTCGTCGCGGCCGTCGTCCGACGCGCCGGTCTTGCCGATGTTCCAGCGGTCGTAGCCGTCCTGCCGGGCGGCATCGGCGCTCACCGCCGTCTCCCAGCCGTGGCGACTGCCGGCACCGGCCCGGCGGCCGTAGCGGTTCAGCGAGGTCACGCTCTTGTCGTTGCGCGCCGCGTCGTCGCCCGCGCCGCGGGTGAAGTAGCCGCCCCAGTTCTCTTCGCCGGTCAGGTAGGTACCCCAGGGCGTGATGCCGGTGCCGCAGTTGTTGATGGTGCCGCGCGTGCGGATGCCCTGCGGGTCGTACTTCGTGATCATCAGCGGATGGCCGCGTAGCGGGCCGGTCAGCTCGACCGGGGTCAGCGGCGTGATGCGACGGTTGTAGGGCGACTGGCGCACGTAGGAAAACGCACCCCCACGCTTTTGCACCTCCATGACGGCAACGCCGTGGATGGCCATTTCCTTGTCCACCTCGGCCGCCGGACGCTCGACGCTGTTGTCGCCGCCATCAGCATGGATGAACATCGACGGGCGGAAGCCGCGCGGGTGGGTGGTCGCCTCGTGATTGATCGCGATCAGGCCGCGCTCGGAGCCGTTCGCGTCGCGGCGGCCGTCCCTGCTCAGACCGAAGAACTCCATGCCGTCGTGGTGATCGCCGGAGCGGCGGTCGAAGTCGGTGTCGGTGCCGTCGTTGCGGTACTCGGGTGTTGCCGCATCGAGCGGATCGCCGAGTGCGATCAGGACGCTGGCGGTGTAGCCGGCTGGCACGCTGACCGCGTCCGCGGTGCTCTTGGTCACCGGGCTGAAGCCCAGTTTCTCGATGACGTCGTCGTCCTTGAGCCCCTTGCCTTTGCCGCCCCGTCCACGGTGCGCGTCGTCGTCCCTTTCATGACCGCGACCGCGGGCGAAAGCGCTGGCGCCCACGCCGCCCAGCACCGCCGTGGCGGCACTGCCCACACCGCCACGCAGCATGGAGCGGCGACTGAGCCGGGCGTCGAGAACCTCCATGAAACTCTCGTTGCGGGTTTCATTGGTGATCTCGTCTTCGAGTCCGACGAGGTGGTGAGTGGGAAGATCGACCGGCTTATTCATGGGGGGTGCTTTCCTTGCGGCAGGGGTTGATGCGACTGGTGGGTGAATCGCTCTGGACCCCACGACGCTAAGCAGCCGGCATGAAGCGCTCGTGAACGCGGCGTGACGGCGCGATGACAGTACGCGTGCCGGCTCGACGCTCGGGATACCCGGCCCGTTCCCTCACGGAAGCAGCACTTCGATAAGTCCGATCAAGCGCACCCGGCGAACGCGGCCCGCGGCGCTGACCGCGGGCGCAGCGCGCAGCGCCTATTCAATCGGCGTGAGCTTGGCCACCGACAGAGCCAGCCACTTCATGCCGTGACGGCCGAAGTTGACCTGGGCGCGCGCGTCGGCGCCCACGCCTTCGAGCGTGACGATCACGCCCTCGCCGAACTTGGTGTGGAACACGCTCTGGCCCGAGCGCAGCCCTTGCGGCGTGGTGCGCGCCGCGGCCTCGAAGGCGGCCGGCGCCTCGCGGCTCGCCATGCGCCCTGCGCCCACCATGCCGCCCGGCCCCGAGCCGCGCTGCCAGGCCTGCTGGTATTCGCGCGCATAACTGGAACCGAAGCCGGCGAGCTTCGGGCTCAGCCACTTGAGCGCGCCTTCGGGCAGTTCGTCGAGGAAGCGGCTCTTGATGTGATAGCGCGTCTGGCCGTGCAGCATGCGGGTCTGGCTGAAGCTCAGGTACAGGCGCTTGCGCGCCCGCGTGATCGCCACGTACATCAGGCGGCGCTCCTCCTCCAGCCCGTCGACATCGCTGGCCGAGTTCTCGTGCGGGAACAGGCCCTCTTCCAGGCCGGTGATGAAGACGTGGTCGAACTCCAGGCCCTTGGCCGCATGCACGGTCATGAGCTGGATCGCGTCCTGCCCCGCCTGGGCCTGGTTGTCGCCCGCCTCGAGCGCGGCATGGGTGAGGAAGGCGGCGAGCGGCGACATGATCTCGCCGGTCTCGGCGTCGGGTGCCAGCGCCTCGGCCAGCGCCACCGCGGCGGGCAGACCCTGAGCGATCTGGCCGGGCCGCAGCCCTGCGCCGCTCTGGCCGGCCGCTGCGCCCTGCTCGTCCACAGGTAGCGCCACGGCGTCCTTGCCGAAGCCCTCTTGCGTCACGAAGGCCTCGGCCGCGTTGACCAGCTCACCCAGGTTCTCCAGCCGCTCGGCGCCTTCGCGCTCGGCGCGGTAGAAGTCGGCCAAGCCGCTGCCTTCGACCAGGTGCTCTATGATTTCTCGCAAGGTGAGCCCGCGCGTGGCCTCGCGCATCGCGTCGATGAGCGCAGTGAAGGCGGCCAGGTTCGCGCCGCCCTTGCTGGCAACCGCCCCCACGCTCTGATAGAGGCTGCGTCCGCTGGCGCGCGCGGCATCCTGCAACTGCTCGAGCGTGCGCGCACCGATGCCGCGGGTGGGGAAGTTCACCACCCGCAGGAAGCTGGTGTCGTCGTTGGCGTTCTCCAGCAGCCGCAGGTAGGCCAGCGCGTGCTTGATCTCGGCGCGCTCGAAGAAGCGCAGCCCGCCGTACACGCGGTAAGGCATGCCGGCGTTGAAAAGCGCGCTCTCGATCACGCGCGACTGCGCATTGCTGCGGTAGAGCACTGCGATCTCGCTCCGGGGCGAGCCTTCGCGCAGGAGCTGGCGCGCTTCGTCGAGCAGCCACTGCGCTTCGGCGAAGTCGCTATTGCCCTCGAACACCCGCACCAGCTCACCCGGCCCGGCCTCGGTGCGCAGGTTCTTGCCCAGCCGCCGCGAGTTGTTGGCGATGAGCGCGTTGGCGGTGTCGAGGATGTTGCCGAACGAGCGGTAGTTGCGCTCGAGCTTGATGACCTGCTGCACCCTGAACTCGCGCTCGAAGTCGGCCATGTTGCCGACCAGCGCGCCGCGAAAGGCATAGATGCTCTGGTCGTCGTCGCCGACCGCCAGCACGTTGCTCTCGGGCCCGGCGAACATCTTGAGCCAGGCGTACTGCAGCCGGTTGGTGTCCTGGAATTCATCGACCAGGATGTGGCGGAAGCGCCGCTGGTAGTGATCGCGCAGCTCGGTGTGATCGCGCAGCAGCTCGTAGGTGCGCAGCATCAGCTCGGCGAAATCCACCACGCCTTCGCGCTGGCACTGGTCTTCGTAGGCCTGGTAGATCTGCTGCTGCACGCGGGTGAGCTCGTCGCGCACCGGCACGTCCTTCGGGCGCAACCCTTCCTCCTTCGCACCGGCGATGAACCAGGTGCACGGCTTCGCAGCAAAGCGCTCTTCATCGAGCTTCATGCCCTTGATGACGCGCTTGACGGCCGAGAGCTGGTCCTGCGTGTCGAGAATCTGAAAACCCTGCGGCAGCGCGGCCAGTTTCCAGTGGGCGCGCAGGAAGCGGTTGCACAGGCCGTGGAAGGTGCCGATCCACATGCCGCGCGGGTTGACCGGCAACTGCGTGGCCAGGCGCGTGAGCATCTCCTTGGCCGCCTTGTTGGTGAAGGTGACCGCCATCACGCCGGCCGGCGAAACCTGCCCGGTGTGGATGAGCCAGGCGATGCGCGTGGTCAGCACGCGCGTCTTGCCGGAGCCGGCACCGGCCAGGATCAGCGCATGGCCCTTGGGCAGGGTCACCGCCGCGAGCTGCTCGGGGTTCAGGTGTTCGAGCAGACGCGCAGAAACAGGCGCAGGCGCAAGAGAAAGAAGGTCGTCAGAATCCGCTGCATGCATCGATGGATTCTAGGAGCCGGGGCATTGCTTGCCATGGGGCCGGGCATGGGCAAGCCGGCCGCCGAGCTTGCCTGCACGGCGCCCCAGCGCGTCGTCGAGCGCTTCATCGACGCCGACTGCGAAAGCTGCTGGTCGGCACCAGCCGAAGCCGCCCTGCCGGCTCGCGCCTGGGTGCTCGACTGGATCACCCCCGGCGCACGCGGCGCCGAGG
>NZ_JACDCU010000478.1 GCF_013817365.1 Methylibium sp.
CTCTAACTTCTCGCCATGACAATGGTCGTGCAGGCGCTGTCGAGCTTCGGCAGATCGCGTCCGGGCGCCATGCGAATGGCCAGGCGGCGCGTTTGCCCCCGCACGATCGGGCAATAGAGGTCAGGCTTATCCAGCGCACCGTGCAGGCGTCGCCGGCCGGCGCAGCCGCCGCGGCAAGGTTCGCGGAAGGTGCATGAGCGGCACGCCTCAGGGAGCGACCTCGCCGCCGCGAACGCCTCCGACTCGACGATACCCGCCCCCTGCTCGACCAGCGCGTCGAGCGAGTCCCCGGGGCCTGGCCAATAGACGCAAGGCTGCACCCTCCCGCGCGGCGTGACGCGGATCGTGCCGAGCCCGCAGCCGCCGGTTCGCGGCGGCAGGCCGGCCATGGCGCGCACCAGCGGCTCGCCGATGGCGATCACGTCGGTCTCGGCGAACAGCCGCTCGAAGCCGTCCCAGTATTCCTCGTAGGTGAGCGCATAGGCGTCCGAGCGGACCGACTGATAGACGTTGAGGCGCAGCGGCGCTCCATAACGCGCGACCAGCGCGGCGATCTCGGCGAGGCGCGAAAAGTTCGACCGCATCATGACCGCGATGAACGTCACCGACACGCCAAGCCGGACGAGGCGCTCGGCCTGCCGGTGAAGGAGCGCCCAATTGCCGGCGCCGCGCTGACCGTCCTGCTCGGCCTCGTTCGGATAGTCGAGCGAGAGCTCGACGTCGTGGAACGCCTTCAACTCCTCGTCGTCGAGCATGGCAACACTGTGGCCGTTGGAGGTCATCGTCAGCTTCATCGGCTGCGCGGCAAGGAAGGCCAGCATCGGCCTGAAATCGGGATGCATTCCGTTCTCGCCGGTGCCGAGATTGACCGAGCGGACGGGCACGCTTGCCATGACCTCCCGTACCTGGTCGAGCGTCAGGCGGTCGAGCCGGTCGGGGTCGCGATAGCAGAAGGCGCAGGCGAGGTTGCATTCGTTGGTCAGGCCGATACCGAGCGCAAAGGAGGCGGGTGCCGCGTGGATCGCGGGTGTCGCGTGGATCGCGCGTGCCGCACGGGTCGTTGGTAAGGCGATAGCATGGTTGGTCACACAAACCTCCTGAGCGTCGTGGCTGGCGAATGTTTTCTGTGCAAGGTGCAGGCGCCGCCTGCGGCCATCATCGCATCGCATGAAGATGATCGCCACGACGCTTGAAAGTCCGACGCCACCTCCGGACGAAAGACCATTCTGAGGAGCAGGTATAGATCAATGACCGAGCTTCAGCCTGATCAGATCGCGGAGCGCTGGAATGTGTCGGTCTTGCACTACGAGGGCACGTTCGAGCCGTTCACCGCAGATTTCGCGCATGCAGCGCTCGACACGAGCCCGATCGAGCGCGGCGAGCAGGCGATCGATATCGGCGCGGGTCCCGGCGGCCTCGCCCTGGAGCTCGCCCGGCGCAGCGCGGCGCGTGTGCTTGCGGTCGACTTCTCCCCGGCCATGGTCGAGAGAATCCGCGCCCGAGCCGCCGCAGAGGGTCTGACAGCGGTCGAGGCCCGCGTCATGGACGGACAGGCGCTCGATATCGCCGACGAAGCCTTCGACCTGGCGTACTCGATCTTCGGCATCATCCTGTTTCCAAACGCGGATCGCGGCTTTTCCGAGATGCGCCGCGTGCTGCGCCCCGGCGGGCGCGCCGCCATCGTCGCCTGGACGGCGCCCGAACGTTACGAGCTGATGAGCCTCCTCGCAAAAGTGATCGCAGCCGCCGCGCCGGACTTTGCGCCGCCGAAGAGTCTGCCCGCGCAATTGCGATTCAAGGACGCGCAGGTTCTGGACGAGGCCCTGCGCCGGGCCGGCTTCAGCAATGTGAAGATCGTGCCGGTGACCGGCCATTGGCATATCCCGGACGCGCGCTCGCTCGTCGAGAACATCGGCTTCGCACCCGGCATGGCCGCGCTGTTCGGCGCTCTCGGTGCGGATCGCGCGAAGCGGGTGCAGGGTGGCCTGCTGCGCGCGCTGGAGGCGAGGCATGGGCGGGGCTCCTTCGTCCTCACGGCAGAGGCTCATCTGGCGACGGCGCTTGCCTAGCCCGCTGCACAAACTCATTTATCTGCAACACCGGCTGCCCCTTAAGAGCCCCTGAGAAGGAGCCGCGCCAGCCCGGCAAGGTAACCAAGTTTCGGGGATCAGCCTAGGCGCGGCGAAAACGGATCAGTCGCTCATGCGGCCTTGTTCGGAAACGGCAGCACCTCGGCGCCGTTGCGCAGCTTGTCGAGGTAGTCGGCCCACTTCGCGATCATGTCGCGGCGCTGGTCGAGGTATTGCGTGCGGTTGTAGGCCCGGCCCAGTGCGTCGCCCACCGCGTGCGCCAATTGCGCCTCGTCACCTCGGGGGCGATGCCCAGCCGCTCGGCGATCATGGTGCGCGCCATCGCCCGAAACCCGTGCGCCGTCATGTCGTCACTGCCGTAGCCCATGCGGCGCAGCGCACCGCGCACGGTGTTTTCGCTCATGCAGCGCTCGCCGGTCAGCAGTGAGGGCAACACGTAGCGGCCATGCCCGGTCAGCGGGTGCGGCGCGCGCAGGATAGCCACGGCCTGCGGTGCCAGCGGCACGACGTGCGGCGCTCCGTTCGCCTTGTCGGCCGGCCTTGCTGCGCTTCATCACTTCGCCGGGAACGGTCAGCGTGGCGCCGTCGAGGTCGATCCATGTCCACTCCATGTGCCGCAGTTCACCGGGCCGGAGCAGCAGCAGCGCCGACAGCGACAGGGCCGCGCGCGTCACTGGATGCCCCGCGTAGGCCAGCATGTCGCGCAGCAACTCGCCGCCTCGCTTCGGGTCAACGATTGCCGCATGGTGCCGGCTTTGTAAGCGGTCCATAAACCGCGTCCTTGATCGCGGCCAGGGTGCCTGACACCCTACGTTCCCACGTAGGTGAGCGTGGGAACGTGATGTCAGACGAATTGGAAGACTTGACGCGCCG
>NZ_JACDCU010000112.1 GCF_013817365.1 Methylibium sp.
AACGCCTCCTCAGGCGGCGGCAGCTCGTCCAGCGTGCCGGCGTAGCGGCGCGTGGACACTCCCGCGGCCACCGCCGCCAGCGTGGCCGCATCCAGCGGGTCGCGCTGCGCAGCCCACTCGTAGGTGGCAAGGCGCAGTTCGCCCCTGTCGATGCTGCGTGCCCGCGGGCGCTTGATGCCGATGCGCTGACCTCCCAGCACCACGGCGCCGGCGGTGTGGCCACCGCGCGTGGCGCGACGCCTCGCATCGGGCACGCCCTTGGCACCGCACAGGGCCACGCGGTCAGCTTCCATCATGGCCGCCAACACTTGCTTGCCGGCGTTCACACACAGCCCATAGAAGGCGTGTTGCACGTCGCGCAGCACCCCATCCATGGCCAACGAGAGCTGCACCTGGGCAGCCGGTACAACCCGCAGCGCGGGCTTCGTGCGAGACTTCATTTCGGTGGTTCCTTTCTTTGCTTGCTAGGCACCTGCATTTTCGAATGCAGGCGAAAGGAACCGCCACCTCAGCTCACGCGTTCAACAACTTCTGGGACATCGCCGATGCGAGTAACGCCGCGTCTGGCCACTCGGTCGGTATCGTCTCGACAGTGGTTACAGGCGGTCGTTTTTTCACCGCGCCAGTTTAGTTGCTGATGACTGCTACTGCGCTAAGAATGATTATCGAAATAGCGCGCCGCTCGGCCAACGTGTCGAGCCGTTTCAGACGGTCCAGTTCGACGGCTGATGGTCCGTGGGACGCAGGGGGCCGGCTGCTCGCCGCGCACGTTCCCGCGCCAGAGCAGGGCCCGGCGGCACTTGCCCACCATGGTCAGCCTCCTTGGCGACGTGTTTGCAACTCCGACGCCTGCCGGCGCGACACGCCAGGTCACGGCTGTGGCCAGTTCAGAAACGACTGACTTGCTCCAGACCGGCCGTTCACTGATACCGGCAGTCGGCCATGAGCTGCCACTCAACCGGTTGAAGAACGTCGCGGGCTCGTCACTTGGCGGTCAGCTGATCAGTCGCGCAGGGATGACACAGCGGGCTCGTCACTGTCACGGGTGAAGTTTTGACTTTGCCAGTCTCCGCTAACCATCGAATTGACGCCCCAGAACGGCCTATTTCCATAGGTTGCGATGCGCCGCTTTTCCGGATGATTGGGTACTGGTGTGGCCGCGTGCGAGTGCACGGTTACCGCCCGACAATCTTGTACGCGGAGAACGCATGAACTTGTTCCGTAGCAGCCCCTGGCCCCGCCGGGGCATCGTGGGTCTCGCCAAAGCGAGCGCCGTTACCTTCGTCCTTGCGCTCAGCGCCTGTGGGGGCGGTGACGATGGCATCGGCGTTGACGGGGCCATGCCCGTCCAGGATGCGCGGAGTGCGCGCACCAGCGTGGCCATCGAGCCGGTGGGCCCGAGTTGCGTCACAGGCGGTGCGGCCATCAGCGCGGGGGTCGACAGCAACAACAACGCCGTGCTCGATGCCGCCGAAGTGACATCCGTCAGCTACGTCTGCAATGGTGCCAACGGCATTGCCGGCGCCGTAGGTGCAGCCGGGGTGCCCGGAGCGGCAGGCCCAGCGGGTGCGGCAGGGGCTTTGGGCTTGGCAGGTGTGAGCACTCTGGTGCATATGCAGAGTGAGCCCTCGGGCGCGCAATGCGCCGTGGGCGGCACGAAAATCACTGCCGGCCATGACACCAATGGCAACGCGACGCTCGACGCATCTGAGGTCAGCGCGACCAGCTACGTGTGCGGCGGTGCGCCGGGCGCGGCCGGAGCTACCGGGGCGACGGGCGCCCCAGGTGCCGCCGGTGCCAACGGTTTGGACAGTTTGACAAGCGTGAATGCCGAGCTGGCTGGTGTGAACTGCACCACGGGCGGCGTAAGGGTGGTGTCTGGCGTTGATAGCAACCGCGACAACGTGCTGCAGCTCAGCGAAGTGACCAGTACGCAGTACGTCTGCACGGGCGCTCAGGGTGCCCAGGGTAGCCCCGGTGCCGCTGGCGCCACGGGCGCTGCTGGCCTGTCTGTGTTGGTCGCCACAGTGTCGGAGGCGGTGGGCGCGAATTGCTCCTACGGCGGCACGCGAATCACGTCTGGGCAAGATGCCAATGCCAACAACGTGCTCGACGGCGGTGAAGTCGCTGCCACGAGCTATGTGTGCAATGGCGCAGGCGTTACTTGGATCGGCGTTAGTTCAGCCAGCGTACAGGCCAGCAGAAACACCGGCTATGCAGCGCAGAGCGCCTCGCGCGTGACGGTGACTCTGCCCGCGAGCCCAACGGTGGCCGATATCGTGCGCGTCACGGGCATGGGCAGCGGCGGCTGGCAGATTGGCCAGAATGCTGGGCAATCGATTCTGACGCAGGCCATTTCGACGGCGTTGGCGACGACGCCGGCGGGCATCAACTGGACCGTGCGCGACAGCACCCGGTTTTGGATCAGCATTGCGTCATCAGACGACGGCAGCATGCTCGTGGCAGCGGACTACGGCGGCCAGCTCTACACCTCGACCGACTCGGGCGTCACCTGGACCGCGCGCGACAGCAACCGGAACTGGCAAGCCGTCGCGTCATCGGCCGACGGCAGCAAGCTCTTGGCGGCGCCCTACAGCGGTCAGCTCTACACCTCGACCGACTCTGGCGTCACCTGGACCGCACGCGACTCCAATCGTGGATGGCAAAGCGTCGCGTCGTCGGCCGACGGCAGCAAGCTCGTGGCGGCGGCTTACGGCGGACAGCTCTATACATCTCCTGACTCTGGCGCGAGCTGGATCGCACGTGAGAGCGTGCGGTCCTGGCTCAGCGTCGCGTCTTCGGCCGACGGCAGCAAGCTCGTGGCGGTTGCAATCAACGAGCAGGTCTACACCTCGACCGACACGGGCGTCAACTGGACACCACGCGACACCGCACGGAACTGGTACGGCGTCGCATCGTCGGCCGACGGCGGTAAGCTCGTCGCGGTGGACAGTGGCGGTCAGGTCTATACCTCGACCGATTCGGGCATCACCTGGACCGCACGCGAGAGCGGCCGGAGTTGGCGCAGCGTCGCATCGTCGGCCGATGGCAGCAAGCTTTTCGCAGGCGTGGCCGGCGGCCGGCTCTACACCTCGGTCGGCGGTACGACCACGCCGGGTACCACTGGCTGGCTGCGTGGCGGGCAGTACGACGCCGTCGAATTGCAATTCGTGGGCAACGGTTTGTTTATTCCTCTGAGCTTCACTTCCGGTTCGGTCGCCGGAATCGTCGGCAATTGACGCTGCGACACTGCGCGGCAAGGCTCATCACCGTGGAAGCCCCGCGCGACCCGTGAGCCAGGGTGGTACAGATTTCGGTACCCCGGCGTGTTTAATTGCGGTGTGCGCAACAGGCGGAGTTGGCCAAGCGCGGGCCCATGTCCTCACCAGCGCATGCGTCGTGGTCGTCGATGCACGCGGCTTTGTCGGTCTGACGCCAGCGCCATAAGCGGTCGGTTGTTCGCAAGAACGCCTGGCACATGTCGACCGCTGCAAGGCGTGGCCGCCGTGATCGCGTTCGTTGTCATGTTGGCTTGCACGTGTGACTCATGTCGGAACCGTGGTGCTTCACGGTCTCAAAAAGAGCTTCCTTGCCTTCGGCACGACGCGCCAAGACCCACGCGACGAGCGCGGCGGCCGTCACGTCGAATGTCGGCAGAACCTGGCCACCCGCGTGGCAACGGGAGTCAGTTCGCGTGCTCCGGCAGCCGCCAGAGCGGATGTCTCGAAGCGACGCCTAGTTGTGGATGGCTCAATTCCTGAGCGTGCCGCGCCCGGACCAACGCCGCGCGCGTCAGAGCCGGGCCAGCAACGCCGCCACCGCGGCCACGCTGGCGGGCTTGGTCAGGTGCGCGTCGAAGCCGGCGGCACGTGAGCGCTCCTTGTCTTCTTCGGCGCCCCAGCCGGTCAGCGCCACGAGCAGGGCGTTGGCAAAGCGCCGGTCCTGGCGCAGGCGCGTGGCGAACTCGTAGCCGCCCATGCCCGGCATGCCCAGGTCGCAGAACACGGCTTGCGGCAGGAAGCTCACTGCGGTGTCCAGCGCAGCCTGGCCACCGTGCTCGACGCGCACCTCGTGCCCGTTGATGCCCAGCAGCATGGCCATCGACGTCGCCGCGTCTTGGTTGTCGTCAACGACCAGGATGCGCAGCGGTGTGGCCAACCCCTGTGCCGCCTGGGCCGAGACGGCAGCCTGCGGCAGCTCGTGCACGAGGGGCAGCGTGATGGTGAACGTGCTGCCCTTGCCTGGGCCGGGGCTTTGCGCGCTGACGGTGCCGCCATGCAGCGAGACCAGGCTCCGGACCAAGGCCAGCCCGACACCCAGTCCGCCCTGCGAGCGCTCCAGCGCCCGATTCACTTGCGCGAACATGTCGAAGACGCGCGTCAGCATGTCCGGCGGCAGGCCGATGCCGTTGTCCGTCACCGTCAGCACGGCCGCCTCGCCCGCGCGGCCGAGGGCCACCGAGATGCGGCCGCCATCGGGCGTGTATTTCGCCGCGTTGTTGACGAGATTGCTCAGCGACTGCGCCAGCCGCGTGAGGTCACCGTCCACGCAGATCTCCTCGTCTGGCAGTGCCACGTCGAGCCGATGCCCACCCCGGGCCACCAGGGGCGCGCAGGATTCCAACGCCGTCTCCACCACGCGCCGCAGATCCAGCCGCTCACGCTGCAGGAGGAGCTTGCCGGTCGAGATGCGCGACACCTCGAGCAGGTCGTCGATGAGGCGCAGCAGCTGGCTCATCTGCCGCTCCATCATGTCCGTCACGCCGCGCAGCTTCACAGGGTCATCAGCCACCCGCAGCAAGAGCTGCAGCCCCGTGCGGATGGGGGCCAGCGGGTTGCGCAGTTCGTGCGCCAGGGTGGCGAGGAACTCGTCCTTGCGCTGGTCCGCCAAGCGCAGCGAGCGGTCGGCCTGTTGCAGCGAGTCCATCTGGTCGCGAATCTGGTACTGCCAGCGCCGCCCGCGCAAGGCCGTCTTCACCGCGCTGACCATGACGCGGGTCGACGTGGGGCGGTCCAGCACCGTCAGATTGCGCAACCCGGCTTCGCGCAGCGCGGACGCCTGATGCCCATGGCGGCACAGCGCGAGCACCGGCAGGTTTGACCACGAAGGCTGGTTTTGCAGGGCGCGCAACAGGCCCTTGAAGGCGGGGTCGGCCAGCGTCGCATCGGTCACCATCAGCGCACCCGCGCCGGCGCGGATGAGGTCTTCGGCATGCCGCCAACCCTGGCCCAAGACGCTGTGAATGCTGACGCCGGCGAGCAACCGGGCCGTGACCTCGCCGTCGCGAGCCGTCGGCGCGAGCACGATCACCCGCTCGCTGTACGAGTGATCAGGAACGTCCTGCGCGTTCATCATTTGAGGCCGCCCCCGGTTTTGCAACAGCCTCGATCTCAACGGGAACGCCGGTCATCACCCCACGCAGATGCTTCAGCGGCGGTCCGAGATGCACGCCCAGTGCGTCGAACCAAAGCTCGCGGATCGTGTCCTCGTGCGGGCCGCTGCGCTTCTTGACCACCGAGATGGCCTTGCGCATTGCGCCGGCATGCTCGTACATCCTGAACAGCACCACGGCGTCCGTCAGATAGCTGGCGTCCACGACGTTGTGCAGGCCCTCACCCAGCATACCGGACTGCGCCGCAACGAGGAAGGTCGCCACGCCGCGGTTGTTCAGATAGCTCAGCAGTTCGTGCAACTGGATCATCAGCGCCCGCTTCTCCGGCATGGCGTTGATGTAGCCGTTCAGGCTGTCGATGACGACCACGGTCGCCCCCTCCGCCTCCACCGCACGGCGCACCATGTTGACGAACTGGCTCGGCAACACCTCGGCGGGGTCGATCTGGCGCACCATGAGCTTGCCCGGGCCGGCGCCTTCGTCGACAGACAAGCCCAGCGCGCGCAGTCGGTCCAGCAGCAGCGCCTTGGCCTCCTCGAAAGTGAAGATGGCCGCGTGCGCGCCCCGCCGTGTCGCCGCCACCGCGTATTGCGCGGCGATGGTCGATTTGCCGGACCCGGACGGGCCGACGAGCAAGGTGGCGGTACCACGGGCCGTGCCACCGCCAAGCAGGGCATCCAGCGCCGGCACGCCGCTGGGGACGACGTCGCGGCTGAACACCGCGCCATGCTCGTTCGGCGTCAGCCGCGGAAAGACTTCCAATCCGCCGCGGGTGAGGATGCAGTCCTGCCGCCCGCTGATGAAATCGCTGCCGCGGAACTTGGTGATGCGCAACTGGCGCAGCACCGGCCCATAGGCGGGCACGGTGCGGTCCAGCGCGATGACGCCGTGCGCAACGCTGTGCACCTGGGTGTCGATGCTTTCCGTCGTCCGGTCATCGAGAAATAGCGCCGTGCAATTGCGGCCGGCCAGGAACTGGTTCAAGGCAAGGACCTGGCGGCGGTAGCGCAGCAGGGTCTGCGCCAGCAGGCGCAGTTCCGACAGCGAGTCCAGCACCATGCGACGTGGCTTGACGCGCTCCACCGCCTCAAGAATGCGCTTGGTCGTCTCGTGGAGTTCGACTTCCGACGGGTAGTACATCGTCAGATCCGACTCGCCGAGCAGAGCACGCTCGTCGACGACCAGCTCGACGATCTCGATGCCGTCGAGCGACCAGCCGTGCGAGTCAGCACTGGCGCGCAGTTCGCCCGCCGTCTCACCCAGGGTCACATACAGGGTGGTGTCGCCTTCCCTCACGCCTTGCAGCAGATATTGCAGCGCCAAGGTCGTCTTGCCGGCGCCGGGTTCGCCGTTAATCATGTAGAGCTTCCCAGCGATGAGACCGCCATGCAGCACTTCATCCAGACCCGGAACACCGCTCGCTGAACGGGATATGGTCGTACTCATCGCATATCTCCCATTGCGGTTATAGGTTATGCATTCGACGAAACTCTTAAGCCGCCGCTGCTGGTGCCGCCCGCTGTCGGCTCCGCGGCGTTGTAGGTGAAGGCCGCGATCTTGCAGCAAGAGGCGCGACGGTTTCAGCGGCATTGGGGCTGTTTTAGCGGGCCAACGAGCCCTGGCAAGAGGCATGCCGTGGATGCTGACGATGTCGCCAGGGCCTGTGGCCTATGGCAAAGGTCCGCCACCCGCCGGCGGTGCTGAATTAGTTTCGTCGGCTCCGCCTCCGGCATCACGAGCGTCTCGGGCCGCGACGACGTCGCCGTACCGGCACCCGACGACGACACGCTTGGCGGCCAGCGTGCGCAGCAGCAACCGCGCAACGCGTATAAGTGCCCAAAGGGCTGGGGTCTACTTAACACCGCCAGGTGCTGCAGGGGCCTCATCAGAGACCTCCTGGGCGCCGGTCACGATCGCCGAAACGGTCGGTCATGGTGCCGAAAGTGGCGGTCACGTTGGGAGTTCAGCGCGCGGCAGTGCTTGTAGGGAGTTTTAGGGATTTTAACTAATTAACCGCTTTGGCTAAAATTCCCCAATGGACAGGATCTTTCTCCGCACCGCCCTGGCCCAGCAGATGGCACAGCAGCTGCTCCACCCCGGGGTCCTGGACGAAGGCCTGCGGTCAGGCCTGTTCATCTCCGGCGTAAGGCGCACCGGAAAGACTACCTTCCTGCAGGCGGACTTGGTGCCCGCGCTTGAGGCCGCCGGCGCATTGGTGATCTACGTCGACCTGTGGTCGAACACGCAGGCGAATCCGGCCACCTTGGTGCACGCCGCCATCCGCCGCGCGCTTCAAGAAGTGCAGACGCCCACTGGTGCTATCGCCGAGCGGCTCAAGAAGCTGCGCAACGCCGAGATCGCCGTCGCGGGTTTCAAGTTCGGCTTCAAGGTCGAGAGCGTCGGCACCGAAGGCGGCGCGACGCTGGCGGAAGCATTCACGCAAGTGGTGGACCAGGCGCACGGAGACATCGTGTTGATCGTCGACGAGATTCAGCACGCGATCACCTCCGACGAGGGCAACAAGATGCTGCTCGCGTTGAAGGCTGCGCGGGACGCGATCAACCCGAGACCAGGGACACCGGGCCACTTCATCTTCGTTGGTACCGGCTCGCACCGGGCGCTTGTGAGCGAACTGACGGCTCGCCGGAATCAGGCCTTCGCAGGTGCCACATCGATTGCCTACCCCGTCCTCGATGCAGACTACGTAGCGCACCTGCTCGAGCGGCTGCGCATTGAGGGCTTGGCGACGCAGCCCAGCCTGGAGGTGGCCACGCAGGCCTTCCGCACTCTCGGCGCTCGACCCGAGGAGATGCTGCGAGCTTTGCGAGAGCTGCGTTCTCTCCTGCCGCCCGGTGGCGACCCCAATGACTTCCTGCCGGTTATTGCGGGCACGCTGCGCTCCACTGCGGCAGACGTGGAGATCATGAAAGTCGAGCAGCTTGGAGCCCTGGCCACGGCCGTATTCGAGCGAGTCGCTGGCATCGACGGCGACGCCAAGGGCTTGTTCTCGGCGGATTCGCTGGCCGGCTACGCGCAAGTTCTCGGTCGTGATGTTCGCGCCGACGAGGTTCAAGCGGTACTCAATGAGCTGATGGTCGCCAACGTCGTGATGCGCCGCGGCCATGGGCTGTATGGGTTGACCGATCCATTCGTGCAGGAGATCTGGCGCGAGCGTAACGCGCTTATGCTGCCGCCGGGAGAGGTTCGCTGAACACAGTGCCGCGGGTCGACCGTACGATGACGGTCCACCAGCAGGCAGTTCGCTGTGCAGCAGCGCAATCGTCGTGGCCTCGATTGTCGGCCCATTTGATCGGGCACAGTCCATTCCACTACTGCGAGTCTTGAGCTGCCGTTGAGGCCGGCAACCTGAAGGACCGTTCATGGCCTGTTCTGTTGAAAAACTCCCTGACAGGTTTAGACATTTGATCTATGTTGATGGCAACCGATTGACGGGAGCACATCGCGATGATGGGTCAACAGGGTGGCAGCCAGGACAGACTCTTCTACTCATTCAATCTCGACGATCACGTCCCGCGCAATCACTTGCTGCGGAGTATCGATCGCTTCTTCGACCTCGGTGAACTGCGTACCCACCTTGCGCCGTTCTACAGCCACACAGGCCGGCCATCGATCGACCCTGAACTGATGATGCGCATGTTGATCGTCGGCTACTGCTTCGGTATCAGCTCCGAGCGCCGGCTGTGCGAGAAGGTCCATCTGAACCTGGCCTATCGATGGTTCTGCAGACTCGATCTCGAAGATGCAGTGCCCGACCACTCGACCTTCTCCAAGAATCGGCACGGTCGCTTCCGCGAGAGCGACGCCTTGCGCTATATGTTCGAGAGCGTGCTGCGCAGATGCATGAGCGAAGGCCTGGTCCGCGGAGAAGGATTCGCGATTGATGCCAGCGTCATCAAGGCTGACGCGAGCCGAGCGCGTGGTGTTCCTGGATCCGAGACCACCGACTGGCGCAAGGACGCGGGAACGAGCCGAGCCATGCATGAGTACCTCGACGCGCTCGAAGAGTTCAACCCGACGGGTGACGACGACGCAGAGCCACCAGAGCCGCCTGTGCCGGGCAAGAATGTCTCGCTGACTGACCCCGCGGCGCGTTGAAGACCGCCGCGCCGGGCGGGCCAGCGTTCTATGCCTATTCGACCAACTACCTGATCGATCTGGACGCCGGGATCATCGTGGATGTCGAGGCCACGCCGGCGCATCGCACGCCGGAGTTCGAAGGTAAGCGGTCATTTGACCGCGCCCTTGCGCCGATGGCGGTCTGCTGATCAGCGGCCGGCCAGTGCGATGCGCCAGGGGAGCAAGGCCTCGTAGTCGTCGACGTTCCTGGCCTTGGGCAGTTCGATG
>NZ_JACDCU010000113.1 GCF_013817365.1 Methylibium sp.
TGCTGCCGGTGCTGTCGTGCGGGCTGATGCTCTTGCGGCGCGACAGCTCCCAGGTGCGGGCGCTGTAGCGAAAGGGCTTGCTGGTCAGCGCGCCCACCGGGCACAGGTCGATCATGTTGCCGGAGAGTTCGGAGTCGATCGTCTCGCCGCTCACCACCGTGATCTCGGCGTGCTCGCCGCGGTGGAGCATGCCGAGTTCCATCACGCCCGCGACTTCCTGGCCGAAGCGAACGCAGCGCGTGCAGTGGATGCAGCGCGTCATCTCTTCCATGCCGATCAGCGGGCCGACGTTCTTGCTCGGCACGACGCGCTTTTCTTCTTCGTAGCGTGAGGCCGACTTGCCGTAGCCCACCGCCAAGTCCTGCAGCTGGCATTCGCCGCCCTGGTCGCAGATGGGGCAGTCGAGCGGGTGATTGATGAGCAGGAACTCCATCACCGACTGCTGCGCCTTGAGCGCTTTTTCGCTCTGCGTGCGCACGATCATGCCCTGCGTCACCGGCGTGGCGCAGGCCGGCATGGGCTTGGGCGCCTTCTCGATATCGACCAGGCACATGCGGCAGTTGGCCGCGATGCTGAGCTTCTTGTGATAACAGAAGTGCGGGATGTAGGTGCCCGCCTTGTCGGCGGCATGCATCACCATGCTGCCCTCAAGCACCTCGACCTTGCGGCCGTCGAGTTCGATTTCAACCATGGATGTCCTCCCTCTCCCTCTCGGAGAGGGTCGGGGTGAGGGCTGCGCCGGATCCGACCAGGCAGCGCTTGTGCTCGATGTGATGCACGAACTCCGCTCGGAAGTGCTTGATCATTGCCCGCACAGGCATCGCCGCGGCATCGCCGAGCGCGCAGATCGTGCGGCCCTGGATGTTGTCGGCTACCGAGTTGAGCAGGTCGATGTCTTCCATGCGGCCCTTGCCGTGCTCGATTCGATCGACCATGCGCCACAGCCAGCCGGTGCCCTCGCGGCAGGGCGTGCATTGCCCGCAGCTTTCGTGCTGATAAAAGTAGGACAGGCGCAGCAGGCTCTTCACCATGCAGCGTGTCTCGTCCATCACGATCACCGCGCCCGAGCCGAGCATGGAGCCGGCCTTGGCGATGGCGTCGTAGTCCATCGTGGTGTCCATCATCACGGCGCCGGGCAGCACCGGGGCCGAGGAGCCGCCGGGGATCACCGCCTTGAGCCCCCGGCCGCCGCGCACGCCGCCGGCAAGCTCGAGCAGCTTGGAAAACGGCGTGCCCATCGGCACTTCGTAGTTGCCCGGCCGCTCGACGTCACCGACCATCGAGAACAGCTTGGTGCCGCCGTTGTTGGGCTTGCCGCACTCCAGGTAGGCCTGACCGCCCTTGCGGATGATCCAGGGCACCGCGGCGAAGGTCTCGGTGTTGTTGATCGTGGTCGGCTTGCCGTACAGGCCGTAGCTCGCGGGAAAAGGCGGCTTGAAGCGCGGCTGGCCCTTCTTGCCTTCGAGCGATTCGAGCAGCGCGGTTTCTTCGCCGCAGATGTAGGCGCCGAAGCCGTGAAAGGCATGCAACTGGAAACAGTGCGCCGAGCCCAGAATGTTCGCGCCCAGGTAGCCGGCGGCGCGTGCCTCTTCCAAGGCTTCCTCGAATCGTTCGTACAAGCCGAAGATCTCGCCGTGAATGTAGTTGTAGCCGACCGTGATGCCCATCGCATGGGCCGCGATGATCATTCCTTCGATGACGATGTGCGGGTTGTAGGCAAGGATGTCGCGATCCTTGCAGGTGCCCGGCTCGCCTTCGTCGGAGTTGCACACCAAATACTTCTGGCCGGGAAACTGGCGCGGCATGAAGCTCCACTTCAGGCCGGTCGGGAAACCCGCACCGCCGCGGCCGCGCAGGCCGGAGGTCTTGACCTCCGCGATCACCTGCTCGGGCGTCATCGGCGTGGCACCGTCCCCGCCTTGCAGAATCTTCTTCAGCGCCTGATAGCCGCCACGGGCCTCGTAGTCCTTCAACCGCCAGTTGCTGCCGTCGAGGCCGGCAACGATCTGCGCGCCGATGTGGCGGCCGTGAAAGCACGTTTCCCGGCCGCTGGCCTGGAACTTCGAGAGGTCGAGCATCGATTGCGGCCTCATGTCGCAGACGCCTTCAGCGTATCGAGCAGCTCGTCGAGCCGGGACTCGCCCATGAAGCTGAGCATCTGCCGGTCGTTGACCAACAACACCGGCGCATCGGCGCAGGCGCCCAGGCACTCGCTCGGCTGCACGGTGAACACGCCATCGGCCGTGGTGCCGTACGGCTCGACGCCGAGCCGGCTGCACACGTGGTCGAGCGCGGTCTGGCCGTCGCGCAGTTGGCATGGCAGATTGGTGCAGACGTTGAGCTTGAACTGCCCCACCGGCTGCTGGTTGTACATGTTGTAGAAGGTCGTGACCTCGTGCACCGCGATCGGCGCCATGCCGAGGTACTCGGCCACCGCGCGTTCGGCATCCGCCGAGACAAAGCCCTGCTCCTGTTGCACGATCGCCAGGCAGGCCATCACCGCCGACTGTCTTTGATCAGCCGGGTACTTCGCCACTTCGCGGGCGAAGCGCGCCGCGGTCTGCTCGCTCAACATGGAATCAGTTGCGCTCATGGGTCGTGCGCTCATCGGTCGATCTCGCCGAAAACAATGTCCATCGTGCCGATCACTGCCACCGCGTCGGCGATCATGTGGCCGCGCGCCATCTCGTCGAGTGCGGCGAGGTGCGGGAAACCGGCGGCGCGGATCTTCAACCGGTAGGGCTTGTTGGCGCCGTCGCTGACGATGTAGATGCCGAACTCGCCCTTGGGGTGCTCGACTGCTGCGTAAGCCTCGCCCTCGGGCACGTGGAAGCCTTCAGTGAAGAGCTTGAAGTGGTGGATCAGCTCTTCCATGTTGGACTTCATGTCCACGCGGCCGGGCGAAGCCACCTTGTGGTTGTCGGTAATCACCGGGCCCGGGTTCTGACGTAGCCAGGCGATGCACTGCTGAACGATGCGGTTGGCTTGGCGCATCTCCTCGATGCGCACGAGGTAGCGGTCGTAGGTGTCGCCGTTGACGCCGACCGGCACGTCGAAGTCCATGCGGTCATAGACCTCGTAGGGCTGGGTCTTGCGCAGGTCCCACGCCAGACCCGAGCCGCGCAGCATCGGGCCGCTGAAGCCGAGGTTGAGCGCGCGTTCAGGTGTGACCACGCCGATGCCCACCGTGCGCTGCTTCCAGATGCGGTTGTCGGTGAGCAGGGTCTCGTACTCATCGACGTACTTCGGAAAGCGCGTGCTGAAGTCGTCGATGAAGTCGAGCAGCGAGCCCTGGCGGTTCTCGTTGAGTTGCGACATGACCCGGGCGTTGCGCACCTTGGAGGGCTTGTACTGCGGCATGCTGTCGGGCAGGTCGCGATACACGCCACCGGGGCGGAAATAGGCGGCGTGCATGCGCGCACCGGAGACCGCCTCGTACATGTCGAACAGGTCTTCGCGCTCGCGAAAGCAGTAGATGAAGATGTTCATCGCACCGCAATCGAGCCCGTGCGCGCCCAGCCACAACAGATGATTGAGCAGCCGGGTCAGCTCGCTGAACAGCACACGGATGTACTGCGCGCGGATCGGCACCTCGATGCCCATGAGCTTTTCGATCGCCAGGCAGTAGGCGTGCTCGTTGCACATCATCGACACGTAGTCGAGCCGGTCCATGTAGGGCAACGACTGGATATAGGTACGCGTCTCGGCGAGCTTCTCGGTGGCGCGGTGCAAGAGGCCGATGTGCGGGTCGGCGCGCTGGATCACTTCGCCGTCGAGCTCCAGGATCAGCCGCAGTACCCCGTGGGCGGCGGGATGCTGGGGGCCGAAATTCAGCGTGTAGTTCTTGATTTCGGCCATGACTAGTGGAGACCACCGTAGTGGTCTTCGCGAATGATGCGCGGTGTGATCTCGCGCGGCTCGATGGTCACGGGCTGGTAGATCACGCGTTTTTGTTCGGGGTCGTAGCGCATCTCGACATGGCCCGAAACGGGGAAGTCCTTGCGGAAGGGATGCCCGATGAACCCGTAGTCGGTGAGGATGCGGCGCAGGTCGTCGTGGCCCTCGAAGACGATGCCGAACAGGTCGAACGCCTCGCGCTCGAACCAGTTCGCCGCGGCCCAAACGCCGTTCACCGACGCCACGATCGGCAGGTCGTCGTCGGGGCAGAACACCTTGACGCGCAGGCGCCAGTTCTTGCTGACCGACAGCAGATGGAGGGCCACGCAATAGCGCGGGCCCTCGGCATAGATCGACGCGCCGCCGTCGCGGTAGGCCGAGTAGTCGAGGCCGCACACGTCCATCAGCTGCTCGAAAGAGAGCGCCGGATGGTCGCGCAACTGCGTGCAGGCCTCCAGGTAGTCGGCAGCCTTCACGGTAATGGTGATTTCGCCGCGATCGCGTACCAGTGAGCGGATGCGCGGGCCCAAAGCGGCCTCGAGCGCCGGCTGCAGCACGTCGAGCTTGTAGTCCAGAGGATTCGTCATCGGGATGCTGCTCAACGTGCGATGGTGTGTTCGCGGCGGATCTTCGACTGCAGCTGCAGCACGCCGTAGAGCAGCGCCTCGGCCGTCGGCGGACAGCCGGGCACGTACACGTCGACGGGCACGATGCGGTCGCAGCCGCGCACCACGGAATAGCTGTAGTGGTAGTAGCCGCCGCCGTTGGCGCAGGACCCCATTGAAAGAACCCAGCGCGGCTCGGCCATCTGGTCATAGACCCGGCGCAGCGCCGGCGCCATCTTGTTGCACAGGGTGCCGGCCACGATCATCAGGTCGCTCTGCCGCGGGCTGGGGCGAAACAGCATGCCGAAACGATCGATGTCGTAGCGAGCGGCTCCGGCGTGCATCATTTCGACCGCGCAGCACGCCAGGCCGAAGGTCATCGGCCACAGCGAGCCGGTCTTCGACCAGTTGATCAGCTTGTCGGCGGAAGTGGTGATGAACCCCTCCTTGAGAACGCCTTCGATGCCCATGTCAGTGCCTCATTCCCAGTCCAGCGCACCCTTTTTCCACTCGTAGACGAAGCCCACGACGAGGATGCCGAGGAAGATCATCATGGCCCAGAAGCCTGTTGTGCCTATCTCCTCCAGCGCGACAGCCCACGGGAAGAGAAAGGCGATTTCCAGGTCGAACAGGATGAACAGAATCGCGACCAGGTAATAGCGCACGTCGAACTGCATGCGCGCGTCTTCGAACGCCTCGAAGCCGCATTCGTAGGGCGCGTTCTTCGCTGCATCGGGCCGGCGCGGGCCGAGGAGGAAGCCGAGCAACTGCGGGGCGACTCCCACGGCCACACCGACGAGGATGAACAGGATCACCGGCAGGTAGGACTCGAGGTTCATGCTTCGATGGCAGTGGTTCGACAAGGCCGCGCGCAATGTGCAGGCGGCGTCGCTGGCAGCCGGCACCGGCCCGCCCACATGAGCTGCGGCGCACCCGCTTGCTGCGCATTGATGTGAGGCGCTCGGTCTTGCCGTGGGGCCGGACCGGCTCGCGCGAAGGTTTGAGCTTGCTTGGTGCCGTCGGCGAGACTCGAACTCGCACAGCTTTCGCCACTACCCCCTCAAGATAGCGTGTCTACCAATTTCACCACGACGGCACTGCTCACTACTACTGACTCTGGCACCGACGAATCGATGCGCTTTGCAGTCCGGATTGCATGAGGTTTGGCTCACCGAACAGCCTGAAATTCTAGCTTGAAATGCGGTGCGGGCCAGGCCTGCGGGCCACAGCGCTTTGCTGTTCGGCGACCATGCGCGAGACACCGCTCTCACGCGCCACAGAGCGCGCAAGCGGGATGCCTCACCGAGTCGGAATCTGCGCCGCGCCCGAGGCGGCAGAAGCCGGCACCGCCGGCTCAGCGGACGCGGGAGCCGCCGGCGTCGGAACGTCGCTCGGCGCGACGCCGGGAATCCCGGCTCCCGGAATGCTGGCACCGGCGCCACCGGGCGCGGCTCGCTCGAGGATGCTGCCGCCTTGGCTGCCGCCCACGACGCCCGGGAGGTTGCCGAAATAGGCCAAGGCCAAGGTGCAGCAGAAAAACAAGGCGGCACAGACCGCCGTCGAGCGCGACAGGAAGTTGGCACTGCCTGTGGCGCCGAAGAGGCTGCCCGAGGCGCCGCTGCCGAACGAGGCGCCCATGTCGGCGCCCTTGCCGTGCTGAATCAGCACCAAGCCGATCATCACCAGCGCGGTGAGCATCTGCATCACCACCACGATCGTCAAAACCAATTGCATGTCGTCGACTCCGGAAAATTCGAGGTGCCTGGCCAGCGCGCTTTAGCGCTGCGCCGCCCGGCAGATGGCTAGAAAATCGGCCGCCTTCAGCGACGCGCCGCCGACCAGGCCGCCGTCGATATCGGGCTGCGCGAACAGGCTGGCTGCGTTGTCGGGCTTGACGCTGCCGCCGTAGAGCAGCTTCATGCGCGCGGCGTGTTCGGTGGCCGCGTGCAGTTGGGCGCGCAGCAGCGCGTGCACTGCCTGTGCCTGTTCGGGCGTTGCCGTCAGCCCCGTGCCGATGGCCCACACCGGCTCGTAGGCGACGACCATCTCGCTGGCGCAATGCGCAAGCGTGTGAATCACGGCGGAGAGTTGACGCTTGACGACGGCATCGGTCTGGCCGGCTTCGCGCTCGGCCATCGTCTCGCCAACGCAGACGATGGGCGTCACGCCGGACTTCAGAGCAGCCTGCGCCTTGTCGGCGACGAGCTGGTCGCTTTCGGCGTGCAGCGCACGGCGTTCCGAATGACCGACGATCGCGTAGCGGCAGCTGAAATCGGCCAGCATCGCGGCCGAGACCTCGCCGGTGTAGGCGCCCTGCTCGTGCGCCGAGCAGTCCTGCGCGCCCCAGGCGATGGCGCTGCGCGCGAGCCGCTCGGCTGCCTGTGCGAGATAGGGAAACGGTGCGCAGACCGCCGCATCGCAGGGCAGCGGGCCGGCCGACTTCAAGGCCTCGAGCAGTGCTTCGTTGACAGCGTGGCTGCCATGCATCTTCCAGTTGCCGACGACGAGTTGGCGGTGGGGCCGTGGGTCGCTCATGAGCATTTGCCTTTCATCACCAGGTCAGCACGATCTTGCCGATGTGGCGGCTCGATTCCATCAGCGCATGGGCCTCGCCGGCCTGCGCTGCGGGAAAGGTCTTGAAGACGGTCGGCTTGATGCGGCCGGCCTCGAGCAGCGGCCAGACGTGCTCGCGCAGCGCTGCGGCGACGCTCGCCTTGTAGGCCGGGGTGCGTGGACGCAGGGTCGAGCCGGTGATGGTCAGGCGCCGGCGGAGCACGGCGCCGGCGTCGATCTCGCCCTTCGTTCCACCCTGCAAGGCAATGATCGACAGTCGCCCGTCGTCGGCCAGGCATTTCAGTTCGCGCGCCATGTAGGGGCCGGCCACCATGTCGAGAATCACATCGACCCCGCGGCCGTCCGTCAGGCGCTTGACCTCGGCAACGAAGTCCTGTGTCTTGTAGTTGATGGCGTGATCGGCGCCGAGCTTCACGCAGGCCGCAGCCTTCTCGTCGTCCCCGACCGTGACGATCACCGACGCCCCGAGCGCCTTGGCGATCTGGATCGCGGCAACACCGATGCCGCTGGAGCCGCCCTGCACCAGCAAGGTCTCGCCGGGCTGAAGTCGTGCACGGTCGAAGACGTTGATCCAGACCGTGAAGAAGGTCTCCGGCAGGCTCGCCGCCTCGACGTCGGACAGCCCCGCCGGCACCGGCAGGCACTGCCCGATTGACGCCACGCAGCGCTCGGCATAGCCGCCACCGTGGGTGAGTGCGCAGACGCGCTCGCCCAGCGCGAGGCCCGCCGCCTGCAGCGCCTTTTCGTCGCCGCCGACGATGCTGCCGGCCACCTCCAGCCCGGGAAGATCCGAAGCGCCGGGCGGCGGGGGATAGGCGCCCGAGCGCTGCAGAACGTCGGGCCGGTTCACGCCCGATGCGGTCACCGCGATCAGCAGTTCGTCTGGGCCGGGCTGCGGCTCGGGGCGTTCGACCAGGCGCAGCACCTCGGGCCCGCCGGGCTCTGAAATCTCAATGGCTTGCATGGCGCGTCCTCCCTGGCTGCCGCACGGCTCGCGCCGCGCGGAGCGCAGAAAACTTCACTCGGAGAGCGGTCCGTTGCCGCCTTCGGACACCGGGGCAGTCTCGCCGCGCGGCTCGCCTTGCGGCTCGGTGCGGGGTTCACGACGCGGGCGATCCCCACGCTCGCCACCTCGGCCGCCGCGATCGCGGTCACCGAAGTCGCGGCGCGGCGGCCGGTCATCACGCTCAGGCATGCCCTCGGGCCGCTCGAGCAGCGCCTTCATCGACAGCTTGATGCGGCCCTTCTCGTCGGTCTCGAGCACCTTGACCTTGACGACCTGGCCTTCGCTCAGGAAGTCGGTCACGTTCTCGACCCGCTCATGGGCGATCTGGCTGATGTGCAGCAGGCCGTCCTTGCCCGGCAGGATGTTGACCAGCGCGCCGAAGTCCAGAATCTTGGTGATCGCGCCTTCGTAGACCCTGCCGATCTCGGCCTCGGCCGTGATCTCCTCGATGCGCTTCTTGGCCGCCATCGCCTTGTCGCCATCGACCGAGGCGATGGTGATGGTGCCGTCTTCCTCGATGTTGATCTGCGTGCCGGTTTCTTCGGTCAGCGCGCGGATGGTCGCGCCGCCCTTGCCGATCACGTCGCGGATCTTCTCGGGGTTGATCTTCATGACGTACAGGCGTGGGGCGAACTCTGACACCTCGGTCTTCGCGCCCTGCACCACCTCGACCATCTTGCCCAGGATGTGCAGGCGCGCTTCCTTGGCCTGCGCCAGGGCGACCTGCATGATCTCCTTGGTGATGCCCTGGATCTTGATGTCCATCTGCAGCGCCGTGATGCCGGTGGTGGTGCCGGCCACCTTGAAGTCCATGTCGCCCAGATGATCCTCGTCGCCGAGGATGTCGGTCAGCACCGCGAAGCGGTTGCCGTCCTTGATCAGGCCCATGGCGATGCCGGCCACGTGCGCCTTGAGCGGCACGCCGGCGTCCATGAGGGCCAGGCAGCCGCCGCACACCGAGGCCATCGACGACGAGCCGTTGGACTCGGTGATCTCCGAGACGACGCGGATCGCGTAGGCGAACTCGTCCTTCTTCGGCAGCACCGGGATCAGCGCGCGCTTGGCCAGGCGGCCGTGGCCGATCTCGCGACGCTTCGGCGTGCCCACGCGGCCGGTCTCGCCGGTCGCGAAGGGGGGCATGTTGTAGTGAAACATAAAGCGGTCTTCGAACTCTCCGGCCAACGCGTCGATGCGCTGCGCGTCGCGCTCGGTGCCGAGAGTCGCTACTACCAGCGCCTGAGTCTCGCCGCGCGTGAAGAGCGCCGAGCCGTGGGTGCGGGGCAGCAGGCCGGTGCGGATCTCGATCGGGCGCACGGTGCGCGTATCGCGGCCATCGATGCGGGGCTCGCCGCCGAGGATCTGGCTGCGCACGATCTTGGCTTCGATGTCGAACAGCAGGTTCTCGACCTTGACCTTGTCGACCGACGAGCCGTCAGCGGCCAGCGCGGCCAGCACTTCGGCATAGGCCGCGCGGGTCGCTTGCGTGCGGTCCTGCTTGGAGCGGATCTGGTAGGCGGCGCGGATCTTCTCTTCGGCCAGGCCGTTCACCTGGGCGATGAAGGGCTCGTCCTTGGCCGGCGCTTCCCATTGCCACTCGGCCTTGCCGGCTTCGCGCACCAGCTCGTTGATGGCGCGCACGGCGATGTTGCCCTGCTCGTGGCCGAACAC
>NZ_JACDCU010000114.1 GCF_013817365.1 Methylibium sp.
AGCCGTTGCGGCACGAGCCCATTCGGTGGCGGTGACTTCGGTGCGCGTGAGCCCGGCGCCCACAGCAGCGGCAATGCGCAACGAGTTGCTGTCGATTCGGCGGCTCTTGACGCCTTAATTGCGGCCTGCGCCTGTGCGCTGGGGCGGCCAAGGCGGTGTTGCCGAGGGGAAACTGGCAGTCGGGCGGCGGTCGATCTGCCGGCTTCAATGCTTTCCTTGAGTGCACCCGGAAACCAGGTCGCCGACTTCGTTCAGCAAAGTCTTGTTCACTGCGTCGGCCATCTCTCTTCCGCTGAGCGGGTTGTCTTCGGGGACCATGAAAGCGGTGCGCGCGCCGGTTGGGGGTGCGGCATGTCGAGCAGATCGCAAAGGCCGGCGATCAACCACTGGTCGGGGCTCGCTCCGAGCGGCTTGCTAATTGCCAGCGTTCGTGAACACTGGCATTCAATTCTTCCCCAGACCATAGAAGTAGAATTTGCGGCGATGCCGTGCCAGTTGGCTGGCAGGCCGCAAGAACGGTCAAGGAAACAGAAAAAGGTCAGCAGATTTTCATCTGCTGACCTTTGCTTTTTCTGGTCGGGACGGCGGGATTCGAACTCGCGACCCCTTGCACCCCATGCAAGTGCGCTACCAGGCTGCGCTACGCCCCGTCAGGGGTGCGAGTATAGCGGGCGCCCTCGCCGGACTCGGTGGGCGAGGAGCAAGTGGTCAGGCGATATCGCCACAGTGAAGCCCGAAGGCGCCGCGGGCACGGTCGGCGAAGTACAAGCGCAGCGTTTCACGCACAGTGCGAAAGGCGAGTTCATCCCAGGGAATCTCGTCTTCGCGGAAGAGCTGCACCTCAAGCGATTCGATGCCTGGCGCGAAGTCGGTGTCGTGCAGTTCGGCGCGGTAGAAAAAGTGCACCTGGCCAACCCGCACGACGTTGAGCACGGAGAACAGGCCCTGCAGCGTGACGCGTGCGCCGGCTTCCTCGGTGGTCTCACGCAGTGCGCCTTCCTCGGTGGTTTCGCCCAGCTCCATGAAGCCGGCCGGCAGAGTCCAGAAGCCATGGCGCGGTTCGATGGCGCGGCGGCAAAGCAGCACTTTGTCGCGCCACGCGGGCACGGTGCCGACAACGTTGAGCGGGTTCTCGTAATGAATCGCGCCGCATACGCCGCAGACCGCGCGTTCGCGGTTGTCATCCGCCGGAACGCGGTACTCCGCAGCGCCGCCGCAGGTCTTGCAATGCCGGATGCTGCGTGCCTGGAACATGGCGAGCGAGTGTAGCGGCGTGCTTGCCCCGAGCGTGCCGCGGGGGTGGTTGCAAAGGCCTGCGTGGCATCATCGAAAACCGTCCTCCGCCCCCCGTGAACACCATGAGCCACGTCATCGCTCCGCCGCCCGTTCCCAGTGTCCCGGTGCACGCACAAAACCAGCGCTTCCCTGTGCGCCGCATCTACTGCGTGGGCCGCAACTACGCCGCGCATGCCATCGAAATGGGCGGCACTGGCCGCGAAGCGCCGTTCTTCTTTATGAAGCCGGGTGATGCGGTGTTGCCGGTGGCGGCGGGAGAGACCGGCACCTTGGCCTATCCGAGCCTGACACGCGACCTGCACCACGAGGTGGAACTGGTGGTGGCGATCGGGCAAGGGGGGCGCGACATTCCCGCTGCTCGCGCGCTCGAGCATGTGTGGGGCTATGCGGTCGGCCTCGACATGACAAGGCGCGATCTGCAGGCTGAGATGAAGAAGGCCGGCCGGCCGTGGAGCATCGGCAAGGCCTTCGATGGCGCGGCGCCGATCGGCGCCATCACGCCGGCGGCGCAAGTGACTGGCATCGACACGGCGGCGATCGGGTTGACGGTCAACGGCCAGCCGCGCCAGGCCGGCCGCATCGACCAGATGATCTGGAATGTGGCCGAGGTGATCGAGCATTTGTCGGCGGCCTGGACGCTCGCGCCCGGTGACCTCGTCTTCACCGGTACGCCCGAAGGCGTGGCTGCTGTCGTCGCGGGCGATGTGCTCGAGGCGAACATCGAGGGCCTGAACGCGCTGCGCGTGCGCATCGGCTGAACTCACGGGAGGCGAGGTCATGGAGCTTTACAGCTACTGCCGTTCGTCCGCCTCGTTCCGGGTGCGCATCGCACTCGAACTCAAAGGCCTGGCCTACGACTACCGCGCGGTGCAGCTCATCAAGAACGAGCAACTGAGCGAAGCCTATACGGCGGTGTCGCCAGCGCGGCTGGTGCCGCAGCTCGTGGACGGCGACGTTTCGATCGGGCAGTCCCTGGCGATCATCCAATACCTCGACGAGCTGCATCCGCAGCCGTCATTGCTGCCGGGCGATGCCCAAGCGCGCGCCCGCGTGCGCTCGCTGGCGCTCGACATCGCCTGCGAAGTTCATCCGCTGAACAACCTGCGCGTGCTGCGCTACCTGGTGCGTGAGATGAAGATCGGCGACGAGGCCAAGAACCTCTGGTACCGGCATTGGGTCGAGCAGGGTCTTGCGGTCGTCGAGCGGCGGCTCGCCGACGAGCCGCAGACGGGCCACCACTGTCACGGCGATACACCGACCTTGGCTGACTGCGTGCTCGTGCCGCAGATCTTCAATGCGCAGCGCTACGGATGCCGGCTCCAGCATGTGCCGACCGTGATGCGCATCTTCGAGACGTGCATGCAGTTGCCGGCTTTCCAGCGCGCCCAGCCTTCGGCGTGCCCAGACTTCGAGCCATGAAGCCGGTGCTGGCCGGCGCGCTGAAGCCTCGTCTTCGCACACCCGGCGTGGCGGCGCTGATGAGCACGCGCTTGGGCGGTGTGAGCCGCGGCGCGTTTGCCAGCTTGAACCTCGGCAGCGCGGTCGGCGACGAGCCCCAAGCCGTGGCCGAAAACCGGTGGCGTTTCGCCGCAGCGCTGGGCGCAGAGCCGGTTTTCCTGCGCCAGGTGCACGGCACGCGAGTCGTGCGCTTGCCGGTGCCCGACGGGGCGGTGCCACAGCCGGGGCACAACGGCCGCGCGCAGCTTCGCTCGCACGAGCCGTTGTCTATCGCCGGGAAGGCGGTGCCGCAGGCAGGCAGAAGCCCGGCAAACGACGGCGGGACCATGCCGGAAGCGGACGCCAGTTTCACCACCGAGCCGGGCGTGGCCTGCGTGATCCAGGTGGCCGACTGTTTGCCGGTGCTGTTTGCCGCACCTCACGGACGCGGCGTGGCGGCAGCGCATGCCGGGTGGCGGGGCTTGGCCGCCGGAGTGCTGGAGAAGACGATCGCCGTGCTGTGCGAGGCGGCCGACTGTGCGCCTGTGGAACTGCGCGCCTGGCTGGGTCCTTGCATCGGCCCCCGGCAGTTCGAGGTGGGCGCCGAGGTGCTGGCCGCTTTCGGGATCGAGCCCGGCGTTGATTCGCCTCGCTTCGAGGCAAAGGGCAGCGAGCGCTGGCTGGCTGATCTGCCAGGCTTGGCTCGCGACCGGCTCGCGGTCAGCGGCGTGGACCGCATCGGCGGCGGCCATTGGTGCACGGTCGAAGACGAATCACGATTCTTCTCGCACCGGCGCGACCGGCCGCGGCACGGCAGCAGCGGGCGCATGGCCGCTGCCATCTGGATCGAACGCGGCTGAGGGCGCCTCGTCGGCGTGCTGTTCCTGCCTGGCCGCTTCGGCGCGCCGGCGTGCACTGCGACGCGCGGGTGTGCCCAGCAGGTACATCATCAGCGACACCGGCGTCAGCCCATACAGCAGGAACGTGATCACCGCACCGAGCAGACTGCCCTGGCTATGCACGGCCTCAGCTACGGCCATCATCAGCGCGACGTAAAGCCAGGCAATCGCGACAAGGTACATCGGGTTTGGCCAATTCGGGGACGGCGGCGATATCAGGGCAGGGCGAGCGGCACGGCCGTTCGGTTCTGGGCGAGGCAGGGCAGGATAATCGCCCCGAGCCAGGAAGCGTGAACCAGGGCCGAGGCAAGACCTTTCGGCCGTTTCGTCATCGCGCTCGGCCGCGGCAGTTTCGGCGCCGGAGAAAGTTTGAAGGAGACGCATGAACACGAATGCAGGTTGGCCGGGCGGGCTGCCGGGAATGAACGTCGCACAGTCTGCCCAGCAGCTTGCCGAAGGCTGGAACCAGGCACTGAAGGGCCTGACCGGCCTCAGCCTGCCGGCGCACGCGCTCCCCGGTTTGCAGGCGGGCTATCTGCGCGATGCCGCCGCGTTGTGGAACGAAGCGGCGAGCGCTTCGCGCGATCCGTCGAAGCCCGGAGTAGGGGACCGCCGTTTCGCCGCTCCGGACTGGCTCGCTGATTCGAGTGCCGCCTACACCGCCGGCATGTACCTCCTCAATGCGCGCACCCTGCTGAAGATGGCCGACGAGGTGCAGGCCGACGATAAGACGCGACAGCGCCTGCGCTTCGCGGTGCAACAGTGGGTCGATGCGGCAGCGCCGTCGAACTACCTCGCGCTCAACCCCGAGGCCCGGCGCAAGGCACTGGAAAGCAAGGGCGAGAGCATCGCCCAGGGCCTGCAGCACCTGTGGCACGACCTGCGCCAGGGCTATCTCTCGCAGACCGACGAGAGCGTGTTCGAAGTCGGCCGCAACGTCGCCACGACCGCCGGCAGCGTGGTGTTCGAGAACGAGCTGTTCCAGCTCATCGAGTACACGCCGATCACCGCCAAGGTCCACGAGCGGCCGCTGCTGATCGTCCCGCCCTGCATCAACAAGTTCTACATCCTGGACCTGCAGCCGGAGAACTCGCTGGTGCGCTACGCCCTTAGCCAGGGCCAGCGCGTGTTCATGCTGAGCTGGGTGAATGCCGGCGAGTCGATCGGCGAGAAGACCTGGGACGACTACACCCGCGACGGGGTGATGCGCGCCATTGCCGAGGTGCAGGCCATCAGCCGGCAGGCGCAGATCAACACGCTGGGCTTTTGCATCGGTGGCACTTTGCTGGCCTGCGCGCTGGCAGTGCTGGCCGCGCGCGGCGAGGAACCGGCGGCGAGCCTGACGTTGCTGACGGCTTTTCTCGACTTCAGCGACACGGGCGTGCTGGATCTTTTTGTCGACGAGAACATGGTGCGCATGCGCGAGACGGCGCTTGCGCAGGGCGGGCTGCTCAAGGGCCGCGAACTGGCCACGACCTTCAGCTTCCTGCGGCCCAATGATCTGGTCTGGAACTACGTGGTCGGCAACTACCTCAAGGGCGAGACGCCGCCGCCCTTCGATCTGCTGTACTGGAACTCCGACTCGACCAATTTGCCGGGCCCCATGTATTGCTGGTACCTGCGTCACACCTATCTCGAGAACAACCTCATCGAGCCGGGCAAGGCGACGGTGTGCGGCGAGCCGCTCGACCTGCGGTTGATCGATCTGCCGACCTTCATCTACGCCTCGCGCGAAGACCACATCGTGCCCTGGCAGAGCGCCTACACGAGCACTCAGGTGCTGCCGGGCAAGAAGCAGTTCGTGCTCGGCGCGTCGGGCCACATTGCCGGCGTGATCAATCCGCCCGAAAAGAAGAAGCGCAGCCACTGGATCAACAACAAGCTGCCGAAGACTGCCGACGCCTGGTTCGAGGGCACGACGGAGCACGCCGGCAGCTGGTGGCCGGCGTGGACGGCCTGGCTGACACCGCAGTCGGGCAAGCTGGTTGCCGCACCCAAGGCCGCGGGCGGACACACCCGCAAGGCCATCGAGCCGGCGCCTGGCCGCTACGTCAAGGCCCGCGCCTGAAACGGCCGGAGAACGGCGCACCGACCGACGCACTTTCCTTCCATCGCACTTTTGCGAATCACGACATTTCAACGGAGCCTTCAGGAGACAGCCCATGAGTACCGACATCGTCATCGTCGCCGCCACCCGCACCGCCGTCGGCAAGTTCGGCGGCGCGCTCGCCAAGACGCCTGCGCCTGAATTGGGCGCGGCCGTCATCAAATCGCTGCTCGAGCGCAGCAAGCTGCAGGCAGACCAGGTCAGCCAAGTGATCCTGGGCCAGGTGCTCACGGCCGGCAGCGGCCAGAACCCTGCACGCCAGGCCATGATCAAGGCCGGCCTGCCGCACGCCGTGCCGGCGATGACGATCAACGTGGTGTGCGGCTCGGGCCTGAAGGCGGTGATGCTGGCGGCGCAGGCCATCCGCGACGGCGATGCCGAGATCGTGATCGCCGGCGGTCAGGAGAGCATGAGCCTCGCACCGCACGCGCTGATGGGCTCGCGAGAAGGTCAGCGCATGGGCGACTGGAAGATGGTCGACACCATGATCACCGACGGCCTGTGGGACGTCTACAACCAGTACCACATGGGCATCACCGCCGAGAACGTGGCCAAGAAGTACGGCATCACGCGCGAGCAGCAGGACGCGCTGGCCCTGGCTTCGCAGCAAAAGGCCGCCGCCGCGCAGGACGCAGGCCGGTTCAAGGACGAGATCACGCCGTTTTCCATGGCGCAGAAAAAGGGTGAGCCGATCGTGTTCGCCGCCGACGAGTTCATCAACCGCAAGAGCAATGCGGAAAGCCTGGCCGGCCTGCGCCCTGCCTTCGACAAGGCCGGCGGCGTGACGGCCGGCAATGCGTCGGGGCTGAACGACGGCGCCGCGGCGGTGCTGGTGATGAGTGCGGCCAAGGCCGAGCAGCTCGGCTTGAAGCCGCTCGCCCGCATCGCCTCCTATGCCACCGCCGGCCTCGACCCGTCGCTGATGGGCATGGGCCCGGTGCCGGCCAGCCGGATCGCACTCGAGCGTGCCGGCTGGAAGGCGGCCGATCTCGATTTGCTGGAGATCAACGAGGCGTTTGCGGCCCAGGCCTGCGCGGTGAACAACGAGATGGGCTGGGACACCAGCAAGATCAACGTCAACGGCGGCGCGATCGCCATCGGTCACCCGATCGGCGCCTCCGGGTGCCGCGTGCTGGTGACCTTGCTGCACGAAATGCAGCGGCGCGACGCCAAGCGCGGCATCGCCTCGCTGTGCATCGGCGGTGGCATGGGCGTGGCGCTGACGGTCGAGCGCTGAGCAGGCGGTTCACGCACGGCCGCCCCGCTCCCCTTCTGAGGCGTGAAGCAGGGCGGTGCAACGCAGCGGCAAGCGCGGCGGCACAAGTGCAGCGTTCGACCCGGGCGAACCCGGTTGACCTTGCAGGAGTGCCGCGCGACGCTAGCCGTTCCCACAACAAGCATCTTTCCAGGAGTACCGAACCATGAGCAAGAAGCTCGCATACGTCACCGGCGGCATGGGTGGCATCGGCACCGCGCTTTGCCAGCGGCTCCACAAGGACGGCTACACGGTCATAGCGGGTTGCGGCCCGAGCCGCGACTTCAAGAAGTGGATCGACGAGCAGGCCGCGCTCGGCTACACCTTCTACAGTTCGGTGGGCAACGTGTCGGACTGGGATTCGACGACGGCGGCCTTCAAGGCGGTCAAGGAAGAACACGGCCCGGTCAGCGTGCTGGTCAACAACGCCGGCATCACGCGCGATGGCATGTTCCGCAAGATGAGCCGCGAAGACTGGCAGATGGTGATCGACACCAACCTCAACAGTTTGTTCAACGTGACCAAACAGGTCATCGACGAGATGACCGAGGCGGGCTGGGGCCGCATCATCAACATCTCGTCCGTCAACGGCGCGAAAGGGCAGTTCGGCCAAACCAACTACTCTGCAGCCAAGGCCGGCATGCACGGCTTCACGATGGCACTGGCGCAGGAAGTGGCCAGCAAGGGTGTGACGGTCAATACCGTGAGCCCGGGCTACATCGGCACGGAGATGGTCCGCGCGATCCGCCAGGACGTGCTCGACAAGATCGTCGCCACCATTCCGGTCAAGCGCCTGGGCACGCCTGAGGACATCGCCTCGATGGTGTCGTGGGTCGCGTCGGACGAATCCGGCTTTGCCACCGGTGCCGACTTCTCGGTCAATGGTGGTTTGCACATGGGCTAAGCGCCGAAGCGGCCAAGAGGGGCCCCGGCCGCAGGCCGGGGATGGACAGCGTGGGCGATCGCCAGCGCAGAGAGCTCGACGCTCTGTGCACGAGAGACCCGCCGCGGGAGAGAGTCCCGTTGCTTGCGACGGAAGCGAAGCGTCACCCCACCCGACTTTCCTCCACAGCAGCCAGCCGCTCCAGCGCAGCGCAGACCTCTGCGAACGAGCCGCCGATCGCGGCGCGCCGCTGGTCTTGCGGATCGAGGGTCATCCAGAAACGTCGGGCGGCGCGAAGGGCGCCGTCCACCGCGGCATCGGCCGCTGGCCGTGTGCGAAACGGCGTCAGTGGCGTCAGTGGCACCGGTGACAGCCCAGGCCGGTCCCGTGGCCGGCCCGCAGAGCGAACTGCCGGACGACGAAAGACCAGCGCCGAACCGTGGCAGGACCCTCCTGCACAAACGCGGTCTGCCACCAGCGCCGCAGCGGATTCAACAAGAGCGTGACCATTCCGAATCTCCTATTCGAGGAAGTTCGGCAGGATTGAAATTTGGCGCCGTCCTGCGGGACCCGCGCCCTCGGCGCGCATGCCCGCCACCCGCAGGCGGCTGAAAACGACGTTCAACGCGTCAGGCGCGTGCTCGGCTTTGCCTGCATGTCCGACTTACATCAGCATGGTGTTGCGAATAAGCCCGACGGCCAAGCCTTCGAGCTCGAAGTCGCCGCTCTCCGGCGAAACGACGAGGGTCTTGAAGTCCGGGTTCTCCGGGATCAGCTCGATGACGCCCCGGTTGCGCCGAAAGCGCTTGACCGTCACCTCGTTGTCGATCCGCGCCACGACGATCTGGCCGTTCCGCGCTTCCTTGCTGCGCTGCACGGCGAGCAGGTCGCCGTCGAGGATGCCGGCATCCCGCATGCTCATGCCGTGCACGCGCAGCAGGTAGTCGGGGCGTCGCGCGAACATGCTGGCCTCCACGTGATAGGTCTGGTCGACGTGCTCCTGCGCGAGGATGGGGCTGCCGGCAGCGACCCGCCCCACCAGCGGCAAGGCCAGCTGAGCCAGGCTCGGCAGCGGCAGCGTGAACTGGCGGTTGCGCGAGGCGTTGATCGAACGCAATGTGTCAGACTTCAAACGGATGCCTCGAGAGGTGCCGCCCACCAGTTCTATGACGCCCTTGCGCGCCAACGCCTGTAGATGCTCTTCGGCGGCGTTGGCGGAGCGAAAGCCGAGTTCGGTGGCGATCTCGGCGCGGGTGGGCGGCGAGCCGCTGCGCTCGATGGCGCTTTGAATCAGCTCGAGGATCTGCTGTTGCCGGGCAGTGAGTTTGGGGGCGTCGTCCAAGCGGGTCTCCTTGTTCGGTGGCACCGGCGGCATGCAGCCGAGCCCTGACTGGCGTTTTATCCAGTACCTGTATTTTTATCCAGCTTCTCGAGAAATGCAAAGCCTGTCTGCGCCCGCGCCCGGCCGTGTCGTCATCCTTGCCACGGGCGGAACCATCGCCGGTACCGCCGCATCGCCGACCGACAGCCTGGGCTACACCGCAGGACAACTCGGCGTCGACCAATTGCTGATGGCCGTGCCGCCGCTGGCCGGCAAAGACCTCGAAACCGAACAGCTCGCCCAGATCGACAGCAAGGACATGGACTTCGCCGTCTGGGCGTTGCTGGCTCAGCGCGTTGAACATCACCTGGCGTGCCCGGAGGTCGCCGGCATCGTCGTGACGCATGGCACCGACACGCTCGAGGAAACCGCCTACTGGCTGCAGCGCGTGCTGGCGCCTGCGAAGCCGGTGGTTTTGTGTTCTGCCATGCGTCCTGCGACGGCACTGCAGGCCGACGGCCCGCAGAACCTGCACGATGCTGTGACCC
>NZ_JACDCU010000479.1 GCF_013817365.1 Methylibium sp.
TCGTCGGTGTAGATGTCGGTGCTGACGAAATGCGTTTCGGGAAACTGGGGCCGCTCTTTCCATTCGACTGAGTTGCGTGACATGAAGATCTCCGTGTGGTTGCTTGAAGCCGCAGCGTACTGCAATGACGGGCTCTCGAAGACCAGTACTTGCATAGCCCGTGCCTGACTGAAGCGATGCGCTTTTGAGCGGTTTTCGGGACCCCAGGAACGCCTTCGAGCGCCGAGTCGAGGGTTTACCAAAAGCTTCTCGTCGAGCCCGCGTTTCGAATCGAAACCGAGCCGCGTTTCGAATCGAAACGCCGCCACCGAAGGCCGTGTCGCGAACGCTGCCGGTTCGCGCGCACAGGCGGCCGCACTCCCGTGCGCCACGCTCCGCGGACTCGATAAAGGCTTGCGCCGAGGCGCTTGTGGCATCAAGCTTGCTGTTTCTCGCCGCTGCACCGGTGGGGTCGAGATGCGGCGCGCGCTCGCGGCGCCCGGACCGGATTGCAAGGTGCTCGACCGGAGAATCGCACAGCGATGATTGAAGACGATGCCGTCGACTGAGCCCTGGCTGCTCAGGCTGTTGCCGATGCTGCGCTGGTGGCCGAAGGTCAACGCCGGCAGCCTGCGCGCGGATGCGATGGCCGGGCTCACCGGCACGATCATCCTGGTGCCTCAGGCGGTGGCCTACGCGAGCATCGCCGGCCTGCCGCCGGAGTACGGCCTGTACACCGCCATCGTGCCGGTGATCATCTCGTCGTTGTTCGGCTCGTCGTGGCACCTGTTCTCCGGCCCCACCGCCGCGCTGTCGATCGTCATCTTCGCAACCGTCAGCCCGCTCGCCGAGCCCGGCAGCAGCAGCTACATCCAGCTCGTCTTCACCCTGACCTTCATGACCGGCCTGATGATGCTGGCGATGGGCATCGCCCGCCTGGGTTTCCTCGTCAACTTCATCTCGCACAGCGTCGTGATCGGCTTCACCGCCGGCGCGGCCGTGCTGATCGCCACCAGCCAACTGAAGAACTTCTTCGGCGTCTCGGCCGAGCCGAGCGCGTCCTTCGTGCAGACGGTTTCCCGTTTTGCCGCCGAACTGCCGAACACCAACCTGTTCGTGCTCAGCGTGGGCATCGTCACGCTGGCGACGGGCATCGCCACGCGCCGGTATCTGCCGAAGCTTCCGCACATGATCAGCGCGATGGTCGCCGGCAGCCTTTACGCGGCCGTGCTGCAGGGCGTGTTCGGCAGCGACACGGGCATTGCCACGGTGTCGGCGATTCCGCGCAGCCTGCCGCCGCTGTCGATGCCGGAGGTGTCGCTGCAGACGCTGCGCGACCTGGGGGCGATCGCGCTGGCGCTGACCATGCTGGCCCTGACCGAGGCGCTGGCCATCGCCCGCGCCATCGCCGTGAAGTCGGGGCAGCAGATCGACAGCAGCCAGGAGTTCATCGGCCAGGGTCTGGGCAATATCTTCGGCAGCTTCACGTCCGGCTACGTTTCGAGTGGATCGTTCACGCGCAGCAGCCTCAACTACGTGGTGGGCGGCAAGACGCCTCTGGCGCCGGTGTTCGCGGCGCTGCTCCTGCTTTTGACCCTGATCGCCCTCGCGCCCCTGGTGCGCTTTCTGCCCATCGCATCGATGGCGGCGGTCCTGTTCATGGTGGCGTACTCGCTGATCGACGTCCACCACATGCGGTCGATCGTGCGGACCAGCCGCGCCGAGAGCGCGATCCTCTTCGCCACGCTGTTCGCGACCCTCTTCCTGCACCTGGAGTTCGCCATCTACGTGGGCGTGCTGCTGTCGCTGATGGTGTTCCTCGAACGCACCGCGCGGCCGGGCATCCGCAAGGCGGTCCCGGCGCCCGGGGCCAACAGCTACCACTTCATCGGGCACACCACCGAGCCCGACTGCTGCCAGCTCGAAATGGTGTTCATCGACGGCGCGATCTACTTCGGCGCGGTCGACCACGTGCAGCGCCGCCTGCGCGACATCGATGCCGTGCGCCCTTCGCACAAGCACCTGCTGGTGCTGGCCCCCGGCATCAACTTCATCGACAGCTCCGGCGCCGAGCTGCTGGCGCAAGAGTCGCGCCGGCGCCGCTCGATCGGCGGCGGCCTGTACTTCCACCGCCTGCAGCAGCCGGTCGTCGATCTGCTGGAGCGGGCCGGCCACCTGCGGGAGATCGGGCCGGAGAACCTGTTCGCGATCGGGCAGGACGTGATCGAGGCGATCTACCCTAGGTTCGACTCGGAGGTCTGCCGCACTTGCCCGACGCGCATCTTCAGGCAATGCCAGAGCGTGCTGCCGAACGGCGAACCTCGCGGCCCCGCCGTCGTGCGCTTCGAGCGCCGCCGCGCCGGCTCCACCTTGCAGGCCGATCGATGATCTATTTGAGCGCGATGGCCCTGATCGTGGGGCTCTTGATCGGCACCGTGGGAGTGGGCGACGTCCTGCTGATCCCGCCACGTCGCGGTACAGGGGTCATGTCGATGATCAGCTCGTGGGTGTCGCCATGGGCCATCACGACCGGCCGGCCGAAGAGAGCGGCGTGCTGCTTCAGACGCTCGAGCACGGATTCGAAGCCGACGCGAAGCGGGTCGCCGACGGGCCGGTCGATGCCCGGGTTGGCCTGCATGGCGAGGAAAACACCCGCTGCGTCCGTCTCGACGGCTGTGTCGAAGGCGCGGTCGATCCAGGTCAGCACGGCGGCCTGCCGTGCGCTGACTCGGCGATGCGGTCCGGCCGCGGCTGCCCGGTGCTGGCGCTCGAGTCGTAGCCGCTCCAAGGCGCCAGATCGTCGCTGCTGCCGACGAGGTGCAGCGTGGCGAAGACGATGCGATTGGTAAGCGCGGCCTCAAGGCCCTCTTGACGCTGTCCCATTGGGTGGGGCGACGATGCTCAGACGTCGAGCACTTGCCGCAGTGCGTGGAATGGCACTCGCCAAGTCCCGCCCTCACCGGTGCCCAGG
>NZ_JACDCU010000480.1 GCF_013817365.1 Methylibium sp.
GCCCACCGCAGAGCTCGCAGTGGCCGCGCCAGCCGCACGCTTCGAGTTGCTGCGCGCGATCGAGCGGCACCGGGCGCGGCAATGGATCTTCGGCAGCGCGGCGCTGCTGCTCCTCGGGTTGCTTTCCCTGGCCTCTGCGGGGCTGGGAGTGGACTCGCTCACACCCTCGCAAGTGCTGCGTGCCGTGTGGTCCGGCTGGCTGCCGCCGGCCTGGTCGCTCGACCTCACCCCCACGCAGATCGCGATCGTGCAGGACCTGCGCCTGCCGCGCACCGCCATGGCCGTCGTCTGCGGCGCCGGCCTGTCGATGGCCGGCGTGGCGATGCAGGGCATCACCCGCAACCCGCTGGTCAGCCCCTACACGCTCGGCATCTCGCCGGCCGCCGGGCTGGGGGCTTCGATCGCCATCCTGCTGGGCCTGAACGCGCTGCCCGGCAGCGGGCCGTACTGGACGGTGGCGCTGGCCTTCGCCTCGGCCGCGCTGTGCGCCGCCGTGGTGCTCGGCCTGGCCTCGCTGCGCGGCGTGAACTCGCTCGTGCTGATCCTCGGCGGGGTCGGCCTCACCTACCTGTTCGGCGCGCTCACCGCCACGGTGCAGTTCGTTGCCAGCGAGCAGCAGCTCGCGTCCATCATCCACTGGACCTTCGGCTCGCTCAACGGGCGCACCTGGGACGAGGTGCTCATCGCCGGCGCGGTGTGGCTGGCGTGCACGCCGCTGCTGTGCCTGCACGCCGGCGCGTTGAACGCCTTCGCGGCCGGTGGCGACGACGTGGCCGCCTCGCTCGGCTTCGCGGTGGCGCGCACGCGCATCGTCGTCACGCTGGCCGCCGTGCTGTCGAGTGCGGCCATCGTCAGCTTCACCGGCGTGATCGGCTTCGTCGGTCTGCTGGCGCCGCACATCGCGCGCCTGGCGATCGGCGGCGACCACCGCGTGTTGCTGCCGTTCGCCGCCATCGTCGGCGCGCTGCTGGTGCTGGCGGCCGACCTGATCGGCCGGCTCGCCTTCGCGCCGGTGATCGTGCCGGTCGGCATCGTCGTGGCCTACATCGGCGTGCCGCTGTTCCTGCACCTGCTGCTCACGCGGCGCAACGAGATGTCGTCATGAGTGGGGCTTCCCTGCTGAGGGTGCGCGCGCTGGACTGCAGCTACGGCGGCAAGCCGGTGCTGCACGGCATCGAGCTCGATGTGGCGGCCGGGGAAGTGGTGGGCCTCGTCGGGCCCAACGGCGCCGGCAAGAGCACCCTGTTGAAGTGCGTGAACGGCATTGCGCCCTTGCGCAAGGGCAGCATCGTCATCGACGGCCGGGCGTTGACTGCTTACGGCCGGCGCGCTGGCCCGTGCGGTGGCCTACGTGCCGCAGCACAGCGGCTCGTCGATGTCGCTGCGGGTGATCGACATGATCGCGCTCGGGCGCTCGCCGCACCGCGGCCTGGCGACGAGCGCTGCGGACCGCGATCATGTGCTCGACGCCCTCGAAGGCATGCAACTGCAGCCGCTGGCGATGCGCTTCTTCGGCGAGCTCAGCGGCGGCGAGCGCCAGCGGGTGTTGATGGCGCGTGCGCTGGCGCAGCAGGGCCGGCTGCTGCTGCTCGACGAGCCCACCAGCGACCTCGACCTGCGCCATCAGCTCGGCACCCTGGGCACCGTGCGGGCGCTGGCCGACGAGCGCGGCGTCGGCGCGCTCATCGCCATCCACGACCTGGCCCTGGCCGCCCGCTTCTGCGACCGGCTGGTGATGCTGCAGGACGGACGCGTGCAGGTGCAGGGCCCGTGGCAGCAGGTGCTGACGCCGGCACACCTGCGCGCCGTGTACGGCGTCGATGCCCGCGTCGGCAGCGACCAGGGCGTGCCCTGGGTGACGGCCACCGCAACGGCCCCGAACCGTGCTGCCGCCTGATTTGTCTCCACCGCGTGCGCCGCGCCGCGCCGCCGTGCTGCTCGCCAAGGCGGCGATCACGGGGACGGCGAGCGCCGAGATGCAGGTGCTTTCGCAGCGGCTGGCCGCTTCGGGTGTGGCGCAGACCACCCGGTTCGCGTTCAGCGAGCAGGGCTCGCCCTCCTTGCGCGAAGTGCTCCGCACGCTGGCCGACGACGGCTTCGAGGACGTGCTGCTGCTGCCCCTGCTGCTGCCAATGGAGCCGGGCTTCAGGGTGTGGATCGCACGCTCCGTGGAGCGCTGGCGCGCGACCGAGCCGCAGCGGCCCTGGCCCGCGGTGCGCATCGCGCCGTCGCCCGCCGAGACCGACGCGATGGATGCGCTGCTGCGCGAGCTGATCGAGGCTGCCCGCGATGCGCAGGTGCCGCCCGAAATGCGCCAGTCCGTGCCGCAGGGCTCGGTCGTGCCGCCGCAGAAGCGCCGCGTGCTCGTCTGCCAGGGCGGGCCCTGCAACGACGCCGGCGCGGCGCTGATCTGGGGCCATCTGCGCAACGAACAGAAGCGCCTGAACCTGCGCACCGGGGGCGACGGCGTGATGAGCTGCAAGACCACCTGCCTTGGGCCCTGCAATCTCGCACCGGTGCTGCAGGTGTTTCCGGAGGGCACGTACTACGGCGGCGTCGATGAAGCCGGCGTCGACCGGATCATTGCGCGGCATCTGTGCCGGGGCGAGGTCGCAGAAGAACTCGCCTACCTGCCGCTGGCCAGCCGGCAAGTCCTGCGCTGACCCGTTCGAACGAAAGGACATCGTCTTGCTCGACTTTGCATTCTTGAAAACGAAACGCACTGCGCCGCCCGAGACCGGACGCAACGGCGCATTGCGTCTGCCGGCCGCTGCCGAGCCGCCGACCGTGCCGGCTGTCGAGACCGGCAATGACCCCGGCGTGCTCGAGCGGGTGAGCGACCCGTCGATCGAACTCGCGCTCTGGCGGCGGCAACTGCCGGCGGGCCTGGCCGCGTGGCTCGAGGCTTTGCCGGCCGCGCTGCTGCCGGTGGCGCGGCTCGATGTCACTC
>NZ_JACDCU010000481.1 GCF_013817365.1 Methylibium sp.
GATGGGGGCCGATTCGGGGGCAAAGAACCTGCTGATAGCCAACCCGCGTGATATCGCCGGCTTGGGGGCGTGCTCGAATGTGCCGCAGTCGGCGTGCAAGATTTCAAGTCGGGCGAAGCAGTGAAATTGTTCGTCGTAAAGAAAGATCCGACTCTAAGCGAGGAGGATCTGTCGGACTATTGCAAAGAAAAATTCACTGACTACAAGCGGCCGAAATACAGTAAGCGGCCAGCCATTCCATCTTGATCCCCGGCGAATGGCATAGGAGCCTCGTGTCCACCTAAATTTTGAACCGACCCCCAAACCTTGGACACTGTTGAAGTTATGCCAGCGCGGCGGCGGCCTGCATCCTGTACTCGACGGGGCTCAGTCCTCCGAGCCCCAGCTTGATCCGATCCACGTTGTAGTAGTGGATGTAGTCGTGAATCGCGCCCTTCAATATCTCGACGCTCTCGAACTCATCGATATAGAAGAGCTCGCACTTCAATGTTCCAAAGAAGCTTTCCATGGCTGCATTGTCGAGGCAGTTACCCCTACGCGACATGCTCTGCACAAGCCTGTTTTCCTGAAGACGCTTTCGAAACGCCGGCATGCGGTACTGCCACCCTTGATCTGAATGCAGCATCGGTTTCTCGCTTGGGCCGAGCCGATAGAACGCCTTGGTGAGCATGCTCTCGATCATGGTCGGCAACGGACGCTCCGCAATTTCATACGACACGATCTCGCGGTTAAACAGATCCATCACCGGCGACAAATAGAGCTTTCGATTGTTGACCTTGAACTCGGTCACGTCCGTCACCCATTTCTCGTTCGGCTGCTCGGCCTTGAAGTCGCGCTGTAGATGATTCGGAGCCGTCTCGGAAACCGCTCCGTCGAACGCCTTGTAGCGCTTGGGTCGAACCAGCGATTTCAGCTGCATCGCGACCATCAGTTTCTGAACGGTCTTGTGGTTGACACCCAAGCTCTGCCGTTTCAACTCGGCGGTTATCCGCCGATAGCCGTACCTGCCTCGGTGACGGTTGAAGATGTCGCGGATTCTGACCTTCAGGTCGCCGTGTTTGTCGCTCGCCTCAAGAGCCTTCTGCTGATAGTAGAAGCTGCTGCGTGCGAGCCCGGCAGTCTGCAACAAACCTGCGAGTGGAAAGTGTGGCCTCAGCTCGAGCACGATCAGCGTCCTTTCACGGGCGCTAAGCGTGTCTTGGCGCGAGCCAAGGCCTGAGTTTTTTTTAGGTAGGCGACCTCCATGCGGAGCTGCTGAAGATCCCGCAGCAGTTCCTCGCGGCTGCGCTGATCGTCTACCAGCAAATCTCCGTCGTCCCGCTGGTGCGGCGTCTTGCTCATCTTCGTCTGTTCTTCTTTCCAACCTGGTTGCAAAGCAGCTGCGCCATGGACGGCGTAGAGCCGCCTCCATTCTGCAACCTGGTCCAGTCGCCGGATGTCAAAAAGCGCCGCGGCCTGCCTGCATGAGATGCCCTCGTCCCGCACGCGGCGGAGGGCCTCCAGCTTGAACTCGAGATCGTAGTTGCTGCGCTTCTTCGTCACCACGCCCGCTACGCCCAAAGCGCTGTATCCAGCAACCCATTTGCGCAGCGAGTCCACTTGCACGCCTTGTGCTTCGGCAGTCGCACGCAAACCGCCGGTTCCCTTCCTATAAGCCTTGACGGCCTCGAGCCTCTGTTTGTCCGTGTACTTGGCCATTCCGAATCCCCCGGGTTCGTCCAGGTTTCGGGGGTCAGATCAATTTTCCGTGGACACGTGAACACTATTCCCAACCAAATCAGCGATGGACGTCGGCGCCGTCGCACTCACAGCGCCGAGTTCAAGGCGCAGGTCATTGCGGCATGCCGCCAGCCCGGCGTATCAATCGCTGCGGTGGCGATGGCCAACGGCGTCAACGCGAACCTGGCTCGCCGCTGGGTTGTCGCGGCCGAGCAAGGCGCGACTGGCGGTGACCGGTTGGTCGCCGTCGTGAGCGGCGTTGCGCAGACGCCGGCCTTCGTGCCGGTGCAGTTGGCGTGCGCGTCGCCTACGCCCGACATCCGCATCGAGCTGCGCCGAGGCGCGACTGCGATCACCGTGCACTGGCCCAGTGCCGAGGCGGCGCAGTGCGCGGCCTGGATGCGAGAGTTGCTGCGGTGATCCGCGTCGACTCGTTGTGGCTCGCCGTGGAGCCCATGGACATGCGCGCCGGTGCTGAGCGGTTGCTGGCCAGCGTGGTTCAAGTCTTCGGTAGCGCCCAGGCGCACCATGGCTACCTGTGGCGCGTCAATCTGCCTGAGAGGCGCGCGACAATCTGGATAAGAACCATGTCGCGGCGAAGTGATGATGCCCGACATTTGATTGTCGCGGGCGTGATCTAGGCAGGCGGTTGATTGTCGCCAGGCCTTGGAACTCCGACGTTCTTCGGTGTCGCGAAGGTCGCCGGGCGACCGGCGCCGACCTGTTTGCGCTCGATGGCGGTGCGCCGGCGGTAGCTCTCCACGTTCATCTCGAAGATCGTTGAGTGATGCACGAGGCGGTCGACGGCGGCCAGCGTCATCGCCGGGTCCTGGAACACCTTGCCCCATTCGCCGAAGGGCTGGTTGGCCGTGATGATCATCGAGCGGCGCTCGTAACGCGTGCTGATCAACTCGAACAGCGCCGAGGTCTCTGCCTGATCCTTGGTGACGTAGGCCAGATCGTCGAGGATGAGCACGTCGAAGTGATCCAGGCGGTTGAGGGCCGCTTCGAGTGCCAGCTCACGGCGGGCAAGTTGCAGCCGCTGCACGAGGTCCGACGTGCGCGCGAACAGCACGCGCCAGCCCTTCTCCAGCAGCGCCAGTCCGATCGCCGACGACAAGTGCGACTTGCCGCCACCCGGCGGCCCGAGCAGAAGCAGATTGGCGCCGTTGCGCAGCCACTCGTCGCCTGCGCACAGCGCCGCTACCTGCGCCTTGGAGATCATCG
>NZ_JACDCU010000482.1 GCF_013817365.1 Methylibium sp.
GGTCGCGCCGCTTGATCTCCTGCGCCACCTTGTCCGCTGGGAGCTTCAAGCCGGTGTTGACCACTTCCCGCATGCCGTAATACTCGCGGTAATAGATCAGTGCACCGCGCGGGTACTGCGGCATCTCGCCGTCCGACACGGCGATCCAGTAGCAGGCGAAGGGCTTGGCTGAGCCCCAGTCGAAGCAGCGATATCGCGTCCAGTGCGACGGGATGGTGAAGGGCTTGACCACATGCCGGTCGCGCATGAACTCGGTGAAGTAGGCGCCGGCGACGATGTCCCAATCGCCCTCCAGCATCGCCCGGACCAAGGACTCATTGCCCAGGCCGGACAACTTGTCGCCGTAGTCGGCGTCCATCGTCGGATTGTCGTCCAGCCGGGCCGGGATGTACTGGCGCTGCATCCCCCCGTCTTTCGGCTCCATCGGCCGTATCGACAGCGGCACGGCGTTGTCGATGAACGACGCCTTGACCCAATGATGACCCTCGCCGCCCGGGTTCGCCCCGTTGAGGATGCGCGGGAAGTAGCCGGCCCACTTCTCGGGCAGCTTCATCGCCCCGAGACGGCACCGACCCCGCAGGAAGCGGTACACCGACTCCGGGAAGTGCGTGAGCTCGTCAATCATCAGCACGTGGATTTCCGCGCCCTGGTAGCGAAGCACATCCTTGGAGTGCTGGCAGTGGCACAGGTGAATCTTGCTGCCGTTGCCGAAGATCACCTGTCCATCGGACAGGTTGACCCGCACGAAGCCCGAGGCCATCCAGTCGGCCAGCAGCGAGGGGAACGATGACGGGCCTTCCATGTGGTTCTTCCACAGGTCAGGGTGCGTCCTGCGGAACAGGTACACCTGCAACCCCGGAACAGCGATGCACCAGGCCACGGCACAGACGCGCATCAGGTGCGACTTCCCTCCCCCTGCAGCACCGCCGTACAGAATCTCGGTCGCCTGCGTCTCGAAGGCAACCGTCTGCTTCGGGTGCAGTTCGAGGTCAATACTCATCGGTTGAGCGTGATGTTTAGCTGCGGCGTGGTGTCGATGCCACCCGAGTGCTCGATGGCCGCCAGCCGCGGATGGATGTACGGCGCAGCGGCTTTCGCAGCCTCGAAGCGCAGCGTGCAGGCTGAGATGAGGTCGCGCGCATCAAGCCCGGGCTCAGGCTCTGTGCGCATGATCTTCAGCATGTATTCCAGCGGCGTGATGCCTTCCTTGATCGCCTTGTCCGCAATCTCCCTCGTCTTTGTGTTCGCCGAGCCGGGTTTTCGTCCAGCACCCGCACGACGGCCGCCATACCCGGCCTTTGTTGGCACGATTCTTGATTTCTTGTCAATGGTTTCAGGGTCACTCACGCTTCCACCTCTTCTTCCTCATCCTGCGGCACCGTCACGCCCATGATCTGAATCATCTTGCGCTGGCGGAACAGATGCACTTGGTTGTGCCCATCCATGCGGGCTATCTTGGTTTCTAACTTCCAGTCGTTCGCGCAATGATTGAGCACGGCGATCGCGGTCCTTGCTGGAACTCCCGCATGCATGGCGATTGCAGCGGCGGTCTGCCACGTTGGCAGCAATGCATCGCGCACCCATCTGAGTTTCATTGGGCCGAGGCCAAACGGGAACAGCAACTGCCCGAACCGTGATGCGTGACGTTTCTTACGAACTGGCGCCATTCAGCCCCCTCAGTGCGTCGATCCTTCGGTACTCGGCAATCACGGCCAGCCGGTACACCTGCATGGCTGCCTCACCCTGCGTGGTCAGCATCTGGGCGTAGCGCTGCTCCCTGCGGCGCCTGGGCGCCCTGGCGGTCTGCCTGATGTCGCATTGCGGGCAGTCGGTCATGAGGGCAGCGCAGTCGGGGTTAGTGGTGGCTGATGTGCAGTGCGGGCAGGTCAAGCGTTCACCGCGCCCTTCTTTGGCGCCGGCTGCTGGGTGGGCAGACCGGCAGGACGCACGGGGAAGTCAACGCAGTGGCCCTTCACCGCAGGCAGGCCTTTGAAGGTGCTCTCCATGTCCAACCGGAGCGCTGCCTCGCACGCCTTCTGCGAATCGAAGCCCCTGCGGCTCGTGGTCTTAGCCGAGCCATCGGGCATGTAAATCGCAACAACGATCAACCATTCGACGATCATTTCCAGTCCTTTCAGAAGGTTTCCATCAACTCAGTGGGTCATGCGTTAGCCCGCATCGCGTTTAGCAAGCCGCATCCGCCTGCGCGCGATCTTGGCGGCGGCTTCCTTGACTTCGGTGTGATCGTCTGGGTGCGCGAAGATGCCGCGCACTTCGGTGGCCTGCTCGGCGGCCTTGCGGGCGCGGAACTCGGCTTGGCGCTGGGCGGTGGTTTTGGCGATCATTTGCCTGCACTCCAAAAAAGTTGCAGAACAGGCAGCCAAGAGACGACTGCGCAAAGGACGCCCAAGATCAACAGGACCAGCCCCTGCACGTTGGAACGGCCCCGGAGTGCCATCTCAATCCTTGGTTGCCGCGCTAATCATCTTGGAACCAAACCACAGCACGTCGAAGCCGGCAGCGCGGAGCATCGCAGCACAGGTCAGCAACTCGGCTTGCTCGCCGCGAACCATCGTGCCGGACACGTCCGACTTGACCTTGACGCTCATGGCCGACAGAACTTGCTTGGCTGTCTTGGTTTGCTGGGTTGCGGTCATGTTGTGCTTTCGGTTGGTGTGAAAGAATCATAACACCGTTACGCGTAACGTCAAGGGGTCTGCACCATCTTTTTTCAGAAACTTTCCATGAGTTCGACAAACCGCTCCGGCAGCGGCACGGCGGCGGGCCACAGCTTTTGCCGCACCAGCTCGCGCACCGTTCGCTCGTGTGCTCGCTGCCACATCTGCCGGCGTGCCTCGCGCGACAGGAATGGGCCCTGATCGAGTTTGGTGTGGCAGCGGTGGCACAGGCTTGCGCACTTGTCGTCGCTCGCCTTGATCGAGCGGC
>NZ_JACDCU010000115.1 GCF_013817365.1 Methylibium sp.
TGCTATTTATACGTATAAATAGCATCAAACGTCAACGCATCTGTTCGACGCATCGGTATTCGTACCGTCGCCCTGTACCCGAAATCACGCCGCGCCGACGGCGCTTCCCGAAACCGTAACCGGAGACTCCATGAAACGACGCCAACTGCTGCAACTTTCGGCCATGGGCGCAGTGCCTGCAACGCTGGGGTTGATGGTCCCCGCTTTTGGTCAGGGCTCCGGCCCCATCCGCTTCGGCTGCCCGGTCCCGATGTCGGGCCCGTTCGCGGCCAACGGCAAGTTCGCCGACCTGGGCATGAAGCTAGCGCTCGACCAATACGGCAAGGTGCTCGGGCGTCCCCTGGCGCACACCGTGCTCGACACCGAAGGCAAACCCGCCACCGCCGTGCGCAAGGTGCAGGAGTCCTCGCAGCAGGAGGGCATCTCGTTCTTCGCCGGCGGCATTCTGTCGTCGGAATCACTGGCCATGGGCAAGGAGATCGAGAAGGCGGGCGGCGTGTTCATCACCACGGCGGGTGCTGACGAGATCACCGGCTCGGACTGCAACAAGGCGACCTTCCGCTGGTCGGTGCCGACCTACGGCGCCATCGAACAGACCGTGCGGCCCCTGATCGAGTCGATGCCCAAGGCCAAACGCTGGTACACGATCACGCCGCAGTACGTCTTCGGCGAAGGTCTGCTGTCGGCCGCGACGAACATCTTCAAGGAAAAGGGCATCGAGCATGTGGGCAACAGCTACCACTCGCTGGCCGAGAAGGAGTTCAGCGGCTACCTCACCAACGCCGCGGCCGCCAAGCCCGACGTGCTGCTGCTGCTGAACTTCGGCTCGCAGTCGTCTTCCGCGCTGCGCCAGGCCGTGGCTTTCGGCCTGAACAAGCGCATGACGATCCTGATCGCCTGGGCCTCCGGCCTCGAGCAGTTCGAGTCGCTCGGCGCCGACCTGAGCGAGGGCGTGTACTTCGGCGCCCAGTATTGGCACACGGTCGATTCCCCGCTCAACCGCGAGCTGGTGAAGCGCTCGAACGACGTGTTCAAGAGCAACCCGAACTACAGCCTGGCCGGCTCCTACATCTGCACCAAGCTGCTGCTCGACGGGATCGTCAAGGCCGGCACGGTCGATCCCAAGGCCGTGATCGCTGCCATGGAAGGCATGAAGTACCAGGGCCTCACGGGCGATGAAGAAGTGCGCAAGGCCGACCATCAGGTGCTCAAGGACTACTACCTGCTCAAGGCCAAGGGCAAGGCTGCGATGAAGAACAAGGACGACTACGTCGACGTGATCAGCTCGGGCCGGTCGTTCCTGTCGCCGGAAAAGGCCGGCTGCAAGATGACCTGAACCCACGGCATCGCCGGCTGCGAGCACTCCGCATCGCCCGGCGTTCCCGCGCGCCGCAATCGCCGCCTCCCGCGCTTCGCGCCACCCTCGACGCATGCGCCAGCACCGCCAAGCGGCCGCCGCGGATCCGGCTTTGCCGGTCCGCTGGCGGCGCCCCCTCGAGGGGGAGGCGCCGAAGGCGCTTCGGGGGTGGTTCACTTCACGCATCGCATGAGCATCTACCTGCTTCAGACCATCAACGGAATCGGCATCGGCATGCTGTATTTCCTGCTGGCGGTCGGCTTGTCCATCGTGTTCGGCCTGTTGCGGTTCGTGAATTTCGCGCACGGCTCGTTCTACTTGCTGGGCGCGTACGGCACCTACCAGATCACGCAGTGGGGCCTCGATTTCTGGCTCGCGCTCCTGCTCGTGCCGCTGGCGGTGGGAGCACTCGGCTGGCTGACCGAAAAGCTGGTGCTGCGCCATGTGTACGCCAAGCCGCACGAGTTCCACATCCTCGTGACGCTCGGTCTGGCGCTGGTGATACAGGAGCTCGTGATCGTGCAGTGGGGGGCGCTGGGCGAAAATGTGCCGCCGCCCGAGTTGTTGCAGGGCGTGGTGATGTGGGGCGACTTCATCTACCCCAAGTACCGCCTGTTCGTCATCGGTTTCACCGCGGTGCTCGCCGCGCTGCTGTGGTGGGTGCTGGAAGGAACGCGCCTGGGCAGTGCAGTGCGTGCCGGCAGCGAATCGACCGAGATGGTCTCTCTGCTGGGCATCAACGTGTTCCGCATCTTCAGCCTGGTGTTCGCGCTGGGCGCCGCCACGGCCGCGGTGGCCGGTGTGTTGGCCGCGCCCATCCGCGGCGCCGAGCCGTTCATGGGCATCGAGGCGCTGGGTGTCGCCTTCGTGGTCGTGGTCGTGGGCGGCATGGGCAGTTTCGGCGGGGCGCTGGTGGGCGGCCTGTTGATCGGGATCGTGCAAAGTCTGATGAGCACGATCTGGCCTTCCGGCGCCCACCTGATGATCTACGTCGCCATGGTGGCGGTGCTGCTCCTGCGCCCTCACGGCCTGCTCGGGCGCAAAGGATGAGCGCCATGAAAAAGCACGGACTTCTCTTGCTCGCCCTGGCCGTCGTGCTGGCCATGCCGCTGTTCATGCAGTCGGGCTCGCTGGCCAGCGAGGTGCTGATCTTTGCGTTGGCGGCCATGGCCTGCAACCTGCTGCTCGGCTATACCGGCTTGCTGTCCTTCGGGCAGGGCATCTTCTTCGGCCTGGGCAGCTACACCATCGCCTTGCTGTTGACGCGCTGGCCGCTGCCCATGCCGCTGGCACTGCTGTGCGCCATCGCCATGGGTGCGCTCGCCGCCGCGGTGGTGGGTTGGATCGCCATCCGGCAACGCGGGGTCTACTTCGTGATGCTCACGCTCGGTCTGGCGCAGATGGTCTATTTCGTCGCTTACTCGGCGACCGATCTCACCGGGGGCGACAACGGCCTGCTCGACATTCCCCGGACGGCCCTCAGCGTGATGGGTCACACGCTGTGGCCGCTCGCTACGCCGTGGCAGTACTACGGCTTCGTTGCCACCGTCTTCATGCTGGTGTTCTGGCTGATGCTGCGCACCGCGGGCTCGATCTTCGGGCGCACCCTGCTGGCCGTGCGCGACAACCCGGAGCGCGCCGCCGCCATCGGCTACAACCTCACGCAGCTCAAGCTGCGGGCCTTCGTGATTTCGGGCGCCGTGACCGGCCTGGCCGGTGGCCTGCACGCCATGATGACCGGCATTGCGCCGCTGTCCAACGTGGAGTACCACACCAGCGAAATGATCCTGGTCATGACGGTCATCGGCGGCACCTCCAACCTGTTCGCCTCGGTCCTCGGCTCGGCCTTCTATCTGCTGATGTCCGACTGGCTCTCCACACTGTGGCCGCGCTGGCTGATGCTGCTGGGTCTGCTGCTGATCGTCATCAGTCTGGCCATGCAGGGCGGCCTGTGGGGCCTCGGCGAAAAACTGTGGCGGCTGGTGCGCGGCAAGAGCGCTGCGCGAGCCGATGCGCAGGTGGAGAAGGCATGAGCTCGCCCATCCTGATCGAGGCCGTCGACGTCGACAAGCGCTACGACAAGTTCGCGGCCCTCAGTGGCGTGAACCTGAAGGTGCGGGCCAACACCGTGCACTCGGTCATCGGGCCAAATGGCGCCGGCAAGACGACGCTCTTTCACATGCTGACCGGCACCAAGACGGTCAGCGGCGGGCGCATCGTGTTCGATGGTCACGACGTGACGCACGAGCCCGATTACCGCCGCGTCCAACGCGGCATCGCGCGCTCGTTCCAGGTCACGAGCCTGTTCCCGAACCTGCCCGTGCGCGAGAACCTGCGCCTGGCCGCGCAAGGCACGGCGCCCAGAAAGGCGATGAACTGGTGGAGCCCGCCCGACGGTCCGCGCGCCCAGGCCGAAACGGTCGCCCGGGTTCTGGAACGCCTGGGTCTGCAGCGCTTCGCCGACACGGTGACCGGCACCCTCTCGCACGGGCAACAGCGGCGCCTGGAAGTGGGTATGGCGCTGGCTGCCAAGCCCAAGGCCATTTTCCTGGACGAGCCGACCTCGGGGATGGGCATCGACGACCTCGACGACATGAAGCGGCTTATCCGCAGCCTGCGCGAGGAGCACACCGTCGTGCTGATCGAGCACAACATGAACATCGTCATGGACATCTCCGACACGATCACGGTGATGCAGCTCGGCCGGGTGCTCGCGGAAGGCCTGCCGCAGGACATCCGCAGCGACGAGCGCGTGCGCACGGCCTATCTGGGCAACAAGAGCGCGGGAGGCCAGGCGTGATGCTGGAACTCGAACAAGTCCATGGACACTACGGCAAGAGCCATGTGCTGCAAGGCGTCTCACTGCGCATCGGGCAGGGCGAGCTGGTCACGCTGCTCGGGCGCAACGGTGCCGGCAAGTCGACGACGCTCAAGTGCATTGCCGGTGTCGTGCGCCCGAGCGGCGGACGGGTGCGCTTCGATGGTCAGGAAGTGCAGGGGTGGGAGCCCCACCGGATCGCCCGCCGGGGCGTGTGCCTTGTGCCCGAGCACCGCGGCATCTTCAAGCTCCTGACCGTCGAAGAGAACCTGTTGCTCGGCCAGCGCAAGTCATCGCCGTGGCAACTGAAGGATGTGTACCGCATCTTCCCTCGCCTGCAAGAGCGGCGCCGCAACGGCGGCGGGGAGCTTTCCGGCGGCGAGCAGCAGATGCTGGCCATCGCCCGCGCGCTCTTGAACGACCCCAAGCTGCTGATGCTCGACGAACCGGTCGAGGGGCTGGCGCCGGTGATCGTGGAAGAGATCGTGGCGCAACTCAAGATCATCAAGGCGGCCGGCGTGACCATCCTGCTGGTGGAACAGAGCCTGGACGTCTGCACGCAGCTGGCAGACCGGCACTACATCATCGAGCAGGGCGCCATCGTCTACGGCGCCGACAACGCGGCGTTCATCGCGGACGAAGCCGTCAAGGACCGCTATCTGGGTGTCGGCCTGGTCTGACACCGATGCCGAAGGAACGACCATGAACACATCGCTTGAATCCCGCCACGAAACCACTCGGGCATTGCGCGTGAACGGTGGGCGCCTTTGGGACTCGCTGATGGAGCTCGCTCGGATCGGCGCAACGCCCAAGGGCGGCGTGTGCCGCCTGGCGCTGACCGAGCTGGACGGCCAGGCTCGCGACCGCTTCGTGAGCTGGGCCGAAGCGGCCGGCTGCACCGTGCGCATCGATGCGATCGGCAACCTCTTCGCGCGCCGCGCGGGACGCAACGACGCCTTGCCGGCCATCGTGACCGGCAGCCACATCGACACCCAGCCGACCGGCGGCAAGTTCGATGGCAACTACGGCGTGCTGGCGGGTCTGGAAGTGCTGCGCAGCCTGAACGATGCCGGCGTCGAAACCGAAGCGCCGCTGGAAGTGGCGGTGTGGACCAATGAGGAGGGTTCGCGCTTCGTGCCGGTGATGATGGGCTCGGGTGTGTTCGTCGGTGCGTTCACGCTGGAGCACGCGCTCGCGCAGCGCGATGCGCAGGGCGTGAGCGTGGGCGAGGCGCTGACGCGCATCGGCTACGCCGGCAGCGCCCCGGATGCGGCGCCGCCCGTCGGCGCCTATTTCGAGGCCCACATCGAACAGGGGCCGGTGCTCGAAGCGAACGACTGCGTGATCGGCGTCGTGCAGGGCGCGCTCGGCCAGCGCTGGTACGACGTGGTGGTGCAGGGCATGGAAGCGCATGCCGGCCCCACGCCCATGGCCCTGCGCCGCGATGCGCTGCTGGCCGCCAGCGCGCTGGTGGAAGCGGTCAACCGGATCGCGCTCGAGCGCGCACCGCACGGGCGTGGCACCGTCGGCTCGCTGGAGGTGCATCCCAACTCCCGCAACGTCATTCCGGGGCGCGTGCGCATGACCGTCGATCTGCGCGCGGCCGATGACGATGTGCTCGCGTCGATGGACGCGGCCCTGCGCAGCTTCTGCGCGCAGCTCGCGCAGGAGCGCCAGCTCACCGTGCAGGTCGATCAGGTCGTGTATTTCCCGCCGCAGCCCTTCACTCCGGCACTGGTGGAAGGCGTGCGCGAGGGTGCCGCCGCGCTCGGCCTGACCGCCATGGACGTGGTGAGCGGTGCCGGCCACGACGCCGTGTACCTCGCGCGCGTCGCGCCCACCGCCATGGTGTTCGTGCCCTGCGCGGGCGGCATCAGCCACAACGAGATCGAAGATGCCCGCCCCGAGCATCTCGAGGCCGGCTGCAACGTCCTGCTGCATGCGATGTTGCGCAGCGCGGGAGTCGCGTCATGAAGATACTCATCGCCCGGCTGAACCACGAAACGAACACCTTTTCGCCAGTGCCGACGCCGCTGGAGGCGTTCGAGCCGCAGTTCGGCACCGAGGCCTACCGGGTGCAGAAGGGCATGCGCACGGCGATGTCCGCGTTCATCGATCTGGCCGAAGCCGAGGGAGCGGAGCTGCTGACGCCGGTGAGTGCCGCGGCCAACCCCAGCGGGCGAGTGAACGCTGCGGCCTACGACACGCTGTGCGACCGCATCGTCAATGCGTGTGCCGGGTGCGACGCCATCCTGCTGGACCTGCACGGCGCCATGGTCGCGGACAACAGCGTCGATGGCGAAGGCGACCTGCTGGCGCGCGTGCGTGCCGCGGCGCCGGGTGTGCCGATCGGCGTGGCGCTCGACCTGCACGGCAACATCACCCCGAAGATGGTGGACAACGCCGATGTGATGGTGGGTTTCAAGACCTATCCGCACATCGACATGTACGAGACCGGTGAACATGCCGGCCGCCTGCTGCTGGCCATGGCGCGGGGTGGCCAGCGCCATCGCGTGCTGTTCAAGCGCCTGCCGCTGATGAGCCACACGCTGCGCAGCACCACGATGTCGGGCGCCATGCAAGAGGCCGTGGCGAGCGCCCGCGCCGCAGAGGCGGGCGGCGTGGCGGCGGTGTCGGTCTTTGCCGGCTTTGCACTCGCCGACATCGAGGCGCCCTGCGTCAGCGTCGTCGTCACGAGCGCCGAGTCGCCCGAGGCGCAGGCGCGCGCGCAAGCGGCGCTCGACACCTTGAGTGAACAGATCTGGACGGGCCGCGCAGGTTTCTCGTATTGCAGCGAACCCTTGCCGGCCTCGTTGGCGCGCGCTCAGGCCGCGGCCGAGCACGCCGGGCGCCCGGTGCTGTTGCTGGACCACGGCGACAACTGCATGTCGGGCGGCACCTGCGACACCATGGACGTGCTGCAAGCGGCCCTGGCGCAGGGCCTCACCGACATTGCCGTGGGCCCGCTGTGCGACCCGGAGGCGGTTCGCTTGCTTGCGCAGGCGGGTGTCGGAGCCGAAGTCGAGATCGCGCTGGGCAACAAGACCGCGCTCGCCTCCATCGGCGTCGCCAAGACGCCGGCGATGCTGCGCGGCGTCGTGCGCTGCGTGAGCGACGGCCAGTACACCGTCACCGGCCCCACCTACACCGGCATGGTCTGCTCGATGGGCCGCAGCGTCCACTTCGACATCGGGGCAGCACAGATCGTGGTGACCGAGCGCACGCACGAACCGTGGGACCTGGGCGTGTTCTCCTGCGTGGGCCTGGACCCGACCCGCCACCGCTTCATCCTGCTCAAGTCGCGGATGTACTGCCGGCCCGTGTTCGAGCCCCTGGCCGCTGCGCTGATCGAATGCGACAGCGCCGGCGTCACCAGTTCCGACTACGCGCTGTTCCCTTTCCGGAACGTCCGCCGGCCGGTCTTCCCGCTGGATTCGCTCTGAGTGGTCGCCCCAGCCGCTTTTGTTCGCGCAGTCCAGACCTTGAACGCGTTCGGCGTGAGTTCCCGCTTGAGGAGCTGGACCACCTGACCGGGCGACAGCCCGTGGCTGCGCAGCACGGCCGCGAAGGGCGGCCGGTCGTCCCAGGCGATCTCGATCACGCGCTGGATCTCTTCGGGGGTCAAACGTGGAACGGGCTTGGCCATGGGCGCTCGCATTGTCTTCGGGAGGGCAGGGAGGGGCGCCGCGGGACCGGCCTCCACCCTCGTACGTGGCACTCGGACGGCCGATGCTCGAGGCTTACTCTCCGGCGTTCCGCCCCGGGGCTGCTGTCTGCTGCGCGCCGGCTTTGCCAGATGGAGGAGGCTTCGATTCTTGCTCGCGAAGCACGCCATTGATCTCCGCTCCGAAGATCAATGTGGCCGCGCAGGCGTACAGGAAGACGAGCGTCGCCGCTGCCCCCGCAAAGCCGCCATAGACGAGCGCCAGCTTGCCGACGTTGCGCAACGTGCAGGAAAGGCCGGCGGCCGCGACAAGCCACAGTGCCGCGCCGACGAGCGCACCGGGCAGCACGGTACGCAGGCGTTGGCGCAGATCGGGCAGCCAGCCGTAGAGGGATGCATACAGCATCAACACGACGACGAACGCCAGGCCGTAACGGACGCCGACTTGCAACCAAGGCACCGCCTGCTTGCCGGCACCCATCGCCTCGAACAGGTCCCAGACATAGGGCAGGATGACCACGGAGCTGAAGACGAGCACCGTGATCGATGCGCCGATGAGGGTGAAGAAAATGACCTTGAGTCGCGCGGCCCAGAACGACATTGCTTTGTCGACGCCGTAGGCGCGATTCAGCGCGGTGCGCACGGCCTGCGTTCCCGAAGATGCGGCCCAGACCGTGACGACCACGCCGGCGACGAGCAGCGCTCGGTTGCGCGGGCGCAGCACCTCGTCGACGGCCGGCCTCAGCGCCTCGAAAACGACCGGCGGTGCGAACTCCAGGACCCGGGTCGCCAGTTCAGCTGCAGCCCCCGGCTCACCGAAGAATCCGGCTGCCGCGGACAGGACGATCAGCAACGGAAACATGGCCAGTACCGACGAGAACGCCACGCTACCCGCCTGGTTGCCGCTCTGATGAAAGATGTAGTTCCGTACTGCCTTCACGACGATGTGCAGGCCGGGTACGTGATCACGCAACCATCGCAAGACGCTTGCCAACCTGCTCATTCATGCGTCCTCGGGTGCGTGGCCATCTGCCTGCGACGACAGTGGCTCGAAGACCGGCCTCGCTGGCCGTCGTGGTCGCCTCTGTGCAGCACTTGGAGCGCTTGATAACCGCGTACCAGGCCGCATGTGGTGGTCGTCGAAACCAGTGTGAATCACCCAGGAACGGACATGGCTGCTCAACCTCTCGGCACCGTCAGAACACGTCTCGAAGAGCTGATCGCCGTATCGCGGCTGCTGGAAGGCGCTGAACGCCATCAGTTCCGCATTGCGGCGGACGAGTATCAGCTGCTTGTGGCGCGTGTGCGTCGAGCGTTCGAAGGCGATCTACCGGCGGAGGCGATCAAGGCTGTATCGGATGCTTTTCCGAGCGCCGGCGAGGTGTACGAGAACATGCACTACGCCCGGTCCGGCCTCTCGATGTCCCCGTTGGAGCGCTCGGTGTCCTCCGAGATGGCGGCAAGCCAGGCGCTGCAGCGATTCACGCGCGGCAAGACGACCCCATGACGGCCGCTGGCGCGAGCGGGCTCATCACTTGTTCCCGTCGGATTGCACTGGATCACGTGAAAAAAATACCCGCGGCTCGCTCGCCGCACGCAAAAGCGGGCTACTTGCCCGCCGTCTGGTGATAGGGCAGCAACTGGGCCACGTCGACGCCTTGGGCACGATGCAAATACCAGCGTTGCGCCTCGGTAGCCCAATCGTCTTGGTCGGCGGTTTCTTCCATGCGCAGAAGCGGAGACCGCAGGTCGCTCGAACCGACCTGGGCCGGGGTGCGGGCCACACCGTGCCGCGCCAGCCAGGCTTCGGCCTTGTCGCTTTGGCTTTGAATGGTCATGCGATCTCCTGATGCTGTT
>NZ_JACDCU010000116.1 GCF_013817365.1 Methylibium sp.
CCGGTGCACCGGCCGGTGCGGCGCCCGCGACGGTCGCAGCGTGCGCCGCGGCGCCGGGCTCGCCCGCTGTATCGCGCGTTGCCTTGCCGGCCTCGCGTGCTGCTTGCGCGGCGAGCGCCTGCATTGCCTTGCCTTGCGCCGAGACGAGTTCTTCGGTAATGGTGAGCGTCGCGCTCACGTTGGCTTCGTGGTCGGCGGCATCGAGCGCGCTGCGTTCGAGGTCCTGCCGGGAGCGCACCAACGCCGGCACCAGCAGCTCGTCGAAGGTCTGCACCAGCGAGTTCTCGGCGAAGTGCGACTCCGCGATGTCGACCGCCTCGTCTTCGTCGCGCGCGAGCAGGCGCTGGTAGAAGCCGGTGGCCGCTTCGAGGGCCGGCCGGTCGCCGAGCAGCGTGTCGAAGAAGCCGAGCGCCGGCACGTACTTGCCGACCACTACCAGGCACACCGTCAGCGGCGTAGCGAGCACGAGGCCGATGGGCCCCCAAAGCCAGGTCCAGAACGCAATCATCACCAGCGTGGCCGTCTCCGACACGCCGATGCCGCGGCCGTAGAGCCAGGGTTCGATCACCATGTTGCTCACCAGCTCGAGCGCCAGGAACAGGCCGACGACCAGCACCGGCGGTGTCCAGCTCGGCGACACCAGCACGCTCAGGCCGATCGGCAGGATCGCCGCGAGCCACGGGCCCAGGTAGGGGATGTAGCGCAGCAGGGCCGCGAAGAAACCCCAGAGCAGCGCATACGGCACGCCGATCAGCGCCAGGCCCATGGCGACCACCACGCCGTAGCTGCCGTTGATGAGGGCCTGCGTGAGCAGGTAGCGGCTCACGCGCTCGCCGGCCTCGTCGAGCGCCTTGGTCGTCACGGTGACATGGCCGTGCCCCACCAGGCTGATGAGGCGGTCGCGCAGGTCCTCGCGCCGGATCAGCATGAACAGCAGCAGCACCACCGACAGGCCGACGGTCGCGAACGGCTGCAACGCGGGCCCGAGTACCGACCAGATCTGGCCGAGCTGGAAGGGGCTGCTGTCCTGCACGACCGTCACCGGCAGAGGCGGTGCGCGCACGCTTGCGTCTTCGCCGGTGTCGCCTTCCGTGGCGAGCGGCGCGCCGCCGGCTTCGTTGCGTTCGATGAGCGCCGAGATGCGCCCCACGATGGTCTGCAGCTTGTCGAGAAAGCCGCCGCCGTCGCCCTGCAGTTCGCCGAGCCGACTCTCGAGGTTCTGTTCGTACTGCGGAAAGGTATCGACCAGGCTGGTGACCTGGCGCGCGAGCATCCAGCCCACACCGCCGAGCAGCGACATCGCCAGCACCACGACCAGCACGACCGCCGGAACACGCGGAACGTGCCGGCGCTGCAGGGCGGTGACCAGAGGGCTCAGCAGGAAGGTCAGCAGGATCGCCAGTACCACCGGCAGCAGCACCGGCTGCAGCCAGTACAGCAGGGCCAGGCAGATCGCGAAGCTGACCAGTGCGATGAAGCCTTTGGAGAGGGTCGTGTTCACGCCTACGCACTCTTGGCGTTGGGCACCGCTTCGGATGCAACCACCAGAAGGCGAGGAATCAACGCATGTCTTCGACGGGTCTTGCCGGGACGGCCGAGAGATTCGGACGGGTCGGAACGGCAGGCGCAGTGCCAGAGCAAGCAGCGTGCCCCGCGGCCCGCCGGTCCAGTGCAGCTCAGCTGAGCTTGCGGTGCTCGCCCATGTGCGGCGGCTTGCCGGTCACCGCGGCGCGGGCCATCTTGAGCAGTTGCGTGGCCTTGTTGATCTTCACGTCCCAGTATTCGGCGCCTTCCACCTTCACGGCCACGAGCTGCAGATCGGGGTCGGTCGGGCCGCCCGGAAACCAGGCCTTCGCCGCCGCCGACCACAGCGCTTCGACCCGCTGAACGTCTTCGACCAGACGGGCAGAGCCGGACACCGAAACGTAGCGGTCGTTGTCGGTATCGGCAAAGGCGACGTTGACCAACGGGTCGTCAGCGATCTCGGACGCCACCTCGCTCGAACGCGACACGAAGAACCACAGGCTCTCCTGCGCGTCGCTGTCCAGCTCGCGGTTCTGCGTGGTCAGCGGCCGCGAGCGCAACTCGCCATCGGCATTCCGACTGGTCAGCATGCCGAAGCGAATGTCGCGAACCATGTCCCACAGCTTGTCGTGCGCGGCGCGGCGTTCTGCCGGGGTCGTGCCGGTCGTGTTTTGATCAGAGCTTGACAGGGCCATTCGGGCTCTCCAGTGGTTGCGTCAACCCGGTCCAAGCAATCCGGGTGCCATCCAGGCCAACTCGGGACGACCGACTTCGGATCGGTGCTGTGACCGGTGTGCTCCTTTCAGACCAAGCGCGGCGCCGCGACGGACAACGACCATGACGCCAGCAAAGCGATTCCCCCCTCCGAACGGACGCTGCTGTCGCAGCAGCGCCTCGGCCTACAGGCATCGGGTTTGCTCTTTCGCGCCACCTGCTGTTCGCATCACGCATGCCACTGCCTGTTCATCCCCTGCGCCTTCCTGAAAGTGCCTTGCCGCCCCGCGCCTTCATGGCAACCCTGACGCCTCCTCCCCGCTCCAAGGCTCGGCTCGCTTCATTGCAGCCGCGGCAATGGTTAGGCTTGGCCATCGTCTCCGCAGGGATGCTGGTCGCCTGCTGGTCACTCTGGCAACGCCTCGCGCTTCCCGATCCCCGCGTCGGCCAAGCCTTGATGGGCGGCCTGGTGGCCGCGGGAGCCACGGCCTTGGGCACGCTGCCGGTGCTGTTGGCACAACAGGTTTCCGATCGGGCGCGCGACGCCATGCTCGGTTTCGGTGCGGGCGTCATGCTGGCAGCGTGCGCTTTCTCGCTGGTCGTTCCGGGGCTGGCTGCCGCCGCGTCGTTGGGCGCGGGTCCGTGGCGGGCCGGCAGCATCGTCGGTGCCGGCATCCTGATCGGTGCAGCGTTGTTGCACGCGCTCGACCGCTGGCTGCCGCACGAGCATTTCATCAAGGGCCCGGAAGGCTCGACGACGCGAGCCCGCGCGCTTGCACTCAAGCGCACCTGGTTGTTCGTGTTTGCGATCGCGCTGCACAACCTGCCCGAGGGGCTGGCCATCGGCGTGGCCTATGCCGGCACGGACCCCGTGGGCGCCAGCGCGCTGGCCACCGGCATCGCAATCCAGGACGTGCCCGAGGGCCTGGTCATCGCGGTCGCCCTGCGCAGCGCCGGCTACGGCCGCGGCCTGGCGGTGGGCCTCGGCGCGGCCTCCGGTCTGGTGGAGCCGGTCGGGGCCGTCCTGGGCGCCGTGATCGTCGGCCTGTCGGCCGGACTGCTGCCGTGGGGACTGGCCTTCGCGGCCGGCGCCATGCTGTGGGTCATCAGCCACGAGATCATTCCGGAGTCGCACCGCCAGGGTCACGAGCGGCTGGCGACCGGCGGGCTGATGCTGGGCTTCGTGCTGATGATGATTCTCGACACGGCGCTGGGTTGAGCCTCGTTCGCGGCATGCGGCTTGCCTCCGAGCGGACCCTGCTTGCCCGCCAAACGGAGTGAATGGAATGGACGCCTCCCACCCGGCTTCGGCAAGGTGAGGCCGCAGATCGCGATGCCCATGCTTGACAAGGAGGGCGGAACCTCCGTGCCGACGGCATCGAAGTGCCCAGGGGTGAAGATCGAGATCTTCATAGGCGAACCGGAGGTTCCGAGATGGATGCTATCGCTGCGAATGTCGTTGGCGTTGACTTGGCCAAGAACGTGTTTCAGGCCTATTGGGTTGAGCCCGAGACGGGCGAGATCAAAAACGTTGCCATCAGGAGAGCAAAATTCCTGCAGCACTTCGTCGATCGCGCGCCGTGCGTGGTGGGCATGGAAGCCTGCGGTGGCGCCCAGCATTGGGCGCGCGAGTTGGTCAAGCTCGGACACGAGGTCGTGATGCTGCCGGCCAAGTCCGTCAAGGCGTTCGTCAGCGGCAACAAAAGCGACGCCATCGACGCGAGGGCGATCTGGATGGCCGTGCGTCAAGGCGGCACCAAGCGCGTGGCGGTCAAGACCGAGGCACAGCAAGCCGTGCTGGCGCTGCACCGCATGAGGCAGCAGCTGGTCAAGGTGCGCACCATGCAGATCAACGAACTGCGCGGGCTGCTCACCGAATACGGCGAAGTGTTCGGCCAAGGGCGCGCTCCGCTGGCCAGGGGTATCGCTGATGCGCTGGAGCGGCTGGGAACAAGGCTGCCGCAGGTCGTTATCGACTCCCTGCGTGAGCAATGGGCTCGGGTGGGCAAGGTCGATGAACAAGTGGCGGAGCTCGAGACGCGGTTGAAGAGCCTGCTCAAGTCCGACAGAAATGCCCAGCGCATCCTGGCGATTCCCGGCGTCGGCCTGCTCACCGCCACTGCGGCCAGCGCAGCCATGGGCCAGGCCGATGCTTTCAAGTCCGGGCGCGAGTTCGCGGCCTGGCTGGGTTTGGTGCCGGCGCACACCGGCACCGGCGGCAAGACGCGCATGTTGGGCATCAGCAAGCGCGGAGACACGTATCTGCGCACGCTGCTCATTCACGGCGCCAGGAGCGTGCTCACGCACGGCAAGCACTCCAGTGCCTGGCAGCAGCGGATCAGTCAGCGGCGTCCGATGAACGTCGTGATCGTGGCGATGGCCAACAAGATGGCGCGAACGATATGGGCGCTGCTCAAGTACGACAGACCGTATCAGGCGAGTTGGGTGAGCAAGGCACCTGCCTGAGGACGCCAATGGTCCTGCGAACAGCTCATACCAACGGCGAAAGGAGAACAAAGTTTTCTGAGGTTGCGCAAGAGCAACCAACGTGATGGCGAACGGGTCGAAGCCGGGGCTTGTCAAACCTGCATGGTGATCTGGACTTCAACAGTCCACGGAGTGAATGAGGAGCAAGCCCATAGAATTCCATCGGGGCCAGCAGGGCGAGAACTCCTGCATCAAAGGCCGGATATAGACCTGCAACCTCGTACCTCGCGAGCCAACACCGAATTCGCTCTTGCACATCAGGGAGGCGTCCATATAGATTGCCATGATCGTGTTCAACGCCCACGCAGCTTCGTAGCATGAAGAAAATCGTCGCGCTGTCTTGTGCCTGCTCGCTAGGGTTCCCCTGGGCCGTGATGGCGCAGGGCCCGGAGCTTCTCTCGCCCACCCGGCCTGGCGTTTCGGAGTCGGCCGCGCTTCTGCGGCCCGGCGTCCTGCAAGTCGAAACCGGCATCGACCTCGGCTTTCGCGCTAGCGACTACCGCCGGCAGCGCAGCTTGCCCCTGGGGCTGAACTACGCGCTCACCCGGCATCTGCGGATCGACTTCGAGGCCGACGCCACCGTGGAGCAGCACCTGCATGGCGGCGGGCGTGCCACCGGCCGGGGCGATACGCGGCTGGGCTTCAAGGCCATCGGCGCCGGGGAGCCCGAACAGGGCCTGGCCTTCGCGCTGGCCTACCAGCTCAAGCTGCCGACGGCCGACGCGGACGAGGGCCTGGGTAGCGGCCGCACCGATCACGAACTGCGGCTCGTCGCCAACCGTGTCTTGGGCAAGAACGACTTTCGCGTCAATGTCTCGTATCTGAATGTCGGCCGGGCGATGAGCCCGGCGCGCGACGACGGAGGGCAGTTCCTCGTGGGAATGGAGCGCGGGCTGGCCGGTGATTTCAGCGCGACGTTCGAGGTTTACCGCAACAGTGTCGACGCCGCCCAGCCGCGCGGCACCTACGCGCTGGCCGCGCTGGCGGTGAAGCTCAGGCCCTGGCTGCAGTTCGACATCGGCCTGAGCGCCGGCCGCGGCCGCGATGCACCCGACACCGGCGTGTTCGCCGGGCTCAGCGTCGGCGTGCCGATGGCGCGCGCGGCCCACAGCCCGTAGACGCCTACGACTGGGTGGTCGAGCCCAATGTGCTGGACATGGGCAGCTTCGCGATGCGCGATCTGCTCATGACCAAGCCTTACATCTCGGGCGCCGCCTACATCGACCGCATGAGCGATTACTGCGGCGGTTGCGCCTTCGATGCCGCTGAAAGCCGCAGCCTCGCGCGACGCGGTTAAACGCGCTGCCGACCGGCGGGTGTTCGAGACCGTGCGCTCGCTGCTGCTGGCCGGCGAGCGCCTGACGCCGCAAAAGCTGCTGGCCGCGCCCGGGTTGGCGTGAGCCGCGGTGCGCGCCGCGGCACGGCAAGAGCGTCGTTCGGCGAGAGGGCTGGTGCCGGCCCTACCGAAGTCGCAGAATCCTCCAACGATCCTGGGTGGCCGTCGGTGGAAAGCGCCGCATCCCCGCAGGCAGCGCGCTGCCGCTCATGCCGCGCCATCAGCGATGGAGAGCAATGGATGAACAGTGATCGCGGCCCTGAAGTCACCACACTCGTCGGCACCGGCCTGACCGAGGCCTTGCGCGCCAGCGAGGAGCGGCTGGCGGCGGTCTTCAACTCCACGGCCGTCGGCGTGGCGCTCACCGCGCTCGAAGGGCGCTTCGTGCAGGTGAACGACTCCTTCTGCCGCATCACCGGCTACTCGCGAGAAGAACTTGCCGAAATGGACCGCGGTGCGATCACGCACCCCGATGACCGTGCGCGTTCGCTTGCGTCGATGGAAACCCTGACGGCCGGCCAGGTGGCCAACTTCGACATCGAGAAGCGCTACATCAGGAAGGACGGTACGCCGGTCTGGGTGCAGAACAGCGTTTCGCTGGTGCGCGACGGCGCCGGACAGCCCGAACGCGTGGTCGTGCTGTGCCGCGACGTGACGAAGCGCAAGCGGGCCGAAGCGGTTCTGCTCGAGCAAAAGAACATTCTCGAGCTCGTCGCGGGGGGCAAGTCACTGCAGGAGTGCCTGACCGCCGTGACCGCCGCGGTGGCCCGGCTTCAGCCGCGTGCGCGTGCCGCCGTGCTGCTGGCCGATGAGACGCGCAGCCGTTTCAAGAGCGCCTTCTCGCAGGATGTCGCGCCCTCGTTCGGCCAGAGCCTGGAAGGTGCGCCGATCAGCGAAGTCGCGATCGGCACGTGCGGCACCGCCGTCCACACGACCGAGCCGGTCACGTGCACCGACATCGCCAACGACCCGAGGTTGGCACCGAACTGGCGCGAGCTTTGTCTCGCGCACGGCATCCTCGCCTGCCATTGCGAACCGGTGGCAGGCCCCGACGGCCTGCCGGTGGCCTCCCTCATGCTGTGCTTCGACGAGGCGCGCGAGCCGACCGACTGGGAGCGGCGCATCGCCGGCTTCGCAGGGCAGGTCGCCAGCATCGCGATCGAGCGCGAAAGGGCTGCGCAGGCGGTATGGCAGGCCGAGCAGAACCGGCTCGACCGCTCGGAGCAGATGCGCAGGCTGGCCGACATCGCGACGCGGCTGGGCAGCATGCAGGGTGCGCGCTCGATCATGGAGGCCGTCAACGACGAGGCCCGCGAGCTCATCGCCGCGCATCTTTGCGCGACCTGCATGACGGTGAACGCCGACTGGGCCCAGGCGATCGTGAGCGTCTCTTTGTCCGACAAGTACGCTCGCTGGCGCGACTACGACGCCGAATCGGATGGCTCCGGCATCTGTTCCTGCGTAAGAAGTCTGGGGCGGCCGGTGCGCCTGACGCAGGCCGAGCTGCTGGCCCACCCGGACTGGAAAGGCTTCGCAGCGCACGCGGCCGAGCATCCGCCGCTGCGCGGCTTGCTGGCCGCACCGCTGAGCGGCTTGCGAAGCGGCAACGTCGGCCTCATTCAGTTGTCCGACAAGTTGGAAGGCGATTTCACCGAGGACGACGAAGCGGTGCTGGTGCAGCTCGCACAGATGGCCTCGGTGGCCATCGACAACGCCGCGCTGGTCGAAGAACTGCGCGAGGCCGATCGCCGCAAGGACGAGTTCCTCGCCACGCTGGCCCACGAACTTCGCAACCCGCTGGCGCCGCTGCGCAACGGCCTGCAGGTGATGAAGCTCGCCCGCGACAAGCCCGAAACCCTGGAGCGCGCGCGCTCGATGATGGAGCGCCAGCTCGCGCAGATGGTGCACCTGATCGACGATCTGCTGGACATGAGCCGCATCAGCCGCGGCAGGATCGACCTGCGCCGGGAGCGGGTGGAGCTGGTGAAGGTGGTGCAGCAGGCGGTGGAGACCAGCCGGCCGCTGATCGAGGCCGCCGGCCACGAGCTCACGATCAACCTTTCGCCGCAGCGCATCTTCGTCGAAGCCGACACCACCCGGCTCGCGCAGGTCGTCGCCAACCTGCTGAACAACGCCGCCAAGTACACCGAGCCGGGCGGGCACATCACGCTGGAGTTGCACAAGCACGAAGGCGAGGCGCTCGTCTGCGTTCGCGACACCGGCGTGGGCATTTCGCCGCCGCTGCTGCCCACGGTGTTCGAGATGTTCACGCAGGTCGACCGCGGTCGCTCGCAGGGCGGCCTGGGCATCGGCTTGTCGCTGGTAAAGGGGCTGGTCGAAATGCACGGGGGCAGCGTCGAGGCCCGAAGCGAAGGCGAGGGCCGGGGCAGCGAGTTCGTGATCCGGCTGCCGGCCATCGAGGCGGACGAAGTCTCGCTCGGCGGCGAAGAAGAGACGGGCGCCACTGCTGCGGCACGCCGCATCCTCGTGGTGGACGACAACCGCGACGCCGCCTCCAGCCTGGCACTCATGCTCGGCCTGATGGGCAACGAGGTGCGCACCGCGTACGACGGTGCCGAAGCGCTCGAGACAGCGGCGGCGTTTCTGCCCGACACGGTGCTGCTCGACATCGGCATGCCCCGGCTGAGCGGCTACGACGTCTGCCGGGCGCTGCGGCAGCAGGCCTGGGGCCGGTCCACGCAGGTGCTGGCGCTGACCGGTTGGGGGCAGGAGGAGGATCGCCGCAAGTCCCGCGAAGCGGGCTTCGACGGCCACCTCGTCAAGCCGATGGATCCCCAGACGCTGGCCGAGTGGCTGGCGAAGCGTTGATCACGAGCGGCGGCAATCCGACGATCTCGAACGTTGCCGAAGCGATCCCGATGCCGGCCTCCTCCAGCGCGCCGAGGATCTCGCGGCTCATCGCGTCCTTGAGCGCCCGCACGCCATGGTCCCTGACCATGAAACGAACGGTCAGCTCCAGCCAGTTGTCGGTCAGCCGGTAATACACCTTCGGTCGGATTTCGGGCGCCTTTATGACGTAGCGCCGCTGCAATTCCTGCAGCGCTTCCTGGCTCATCTCGGCAATCGGCACGCTGTGGCGCTCGGCGGCTTCGAGCAGGATGCGCTCCGCTCGCCCGCGGTCGGCGCTGTAGGCGATCGGCAGAGCGAGTTCTTCCCAGAGGTAAGGAAAGTCGCGCGTGTAGTTGTAGATCGGCTCGTCGAAGACCTTGGCATTGGTGACGGTGACGATGCGGCCGGTGTACTCGCGGCTTTGCACCCACACGGGCGGTTCGGCGCCTTGTACGGGAGGCGGCTGGCCCATCTCCATGATCGTCGTCTGGGTGAAGTCCACCCCGATCACATCGCCGCGTACGCCGCCCATGACGATGCGGTCGCCCACGTTGATGATCCTGCCGCGCAGGATGACGAAATAGCCCGCCACCGCGGTGACGACCTTCTGCAGCGCGAAAGCGAGTCCGGCGGTGACCAGGCCCAGTGCCGTGGCGAGACGGGTGGGGTCTTCGAACCAGATCGACAGCAGACCGAGGATGAGGAGCACGGCCGTGCCCAGCT
>NZ_JACDCU010000483.1 GCF_013817365.1 Methylibium sp.
ATTCAAGCCTTCGCGGGTGGGCGTCGCCACCTGGATCAGCGTGGCGCTCTTCAGGTTCTCAGGGTAGTTCGCGAGCAGCCGGCGAAAGGCGCGCAGCCGCTGCGGGATGCCCTTGGAATAGTCGAGCCGGTCCACGCCGATCAGCAACTGGCGTGTAGCGTATTGCTCGCGCAACGTTTTGCGCGTTTCCATCGACTCGGCCGTCTCGCCGAGCGCCGCGAACTCGTTCACGTCGATGCCGATCGGGAAGGCGCGCGCGCGCACCTGCCGATCGAAGGCGCGGTAGTGGTCCTCGCCCAGGGGCTCGGCGCCGGCCTCCGACTTCACGTAGCGCGAAAAATGCTCCACGTCGGCTTCGCTCTGCAGGCCCACCAGGTCATAGGCGAACAGCGAGCGCATCAGCCATTCGTGCGCCGGAATCGCGGCCAGGATCAGCGGCGGCGGCAGCGGGATGTGCAGGAAAAAGCCGATGCGCTGCGTGCAGCCGGCCGCGCGCAGTTCCGCGGCCAGCGGGATGAGGTGGTAGTCGTGAACCCAGATCACGTCGGTGGGCCGCAGCAGCGGCATCAACTTGCGCGCGAACAGGCGGTTGACTCTCTGATACCCCTCGAAAAAGCCGGCCTCGAAATCGGCAAGGTCGAGCCGGTAGTGAAACACCGGCCACAGCACGCGATTGGAATAGCCCTCGTAGTAGGCCTCGTGGTCGGCCGCGTTGAGATCCAGCGTCGCCAGGGTCACCTTGCCCGACTGCTGCGAATGCATGGCGCCGCTGTCGCCCTCATCGACCACCTTGCCGCTCCAGCCGAACCACACACCGCCGCTGGTGGCCAGCGCCTCGCCCACCGCCACCGCCAGCCCGCCCGCCGCCGGCTTGCGCGGGTCGCCGACCCGGTTGGAAACCACCACCAGCCTGCCTGCCATTGCCGTGTCCTTCAGTGTTAGATCACCGAATCCCAGGGCGCCGACAGGCGCACCGCGGCGTTGATCACGCCGACCATGGAATAGGTTTGGGGAAAGTTACCCCAGAGCTCGCCGCTTCGGGAATCGGTGTCTTCCGAGAGCAGGCCGAGCGGATTGCGCACCGCCAGCATGGCCTCGAAGATCGCCCGGGCCTGCTCGCGCCTGCCGATGCGCACCAGCGAATCGATGCGCCAGAAGGCGCAGATGTTGAAGGCGGTTTCGGGCTTGCCGAAATCGTCGGCCGCTTCGTAGCGGCGCATGTAGGGCCCGTCGCACAGGCTCGCTTCGAGCGCGTCGACCGTGGCGATGAAGCGCGGGTCGCAGGGATCGATGAAGCCGACCTCCGCCATCAGCAGCACGCTGGCGTCGAGGTCGTTGCCGCCCAGGCTCTCGGCGAAGGCCTGGCGGCGTTCGCTCCATGCCTCTGTCAACACCCGCTCACGAATGGTGTCGGCCCGCTCGCGCCAACGAATCGCGCGCTCCGGCAGCGCCAGCACCACGGCGATCTTGGCCAGGCGGTCGCAGGCGGCCCAGCTCATCAGCGCCGAAGACGTGTGCACGCGCGCGCGGGTGCGCAGCTCCCACATGCCGGCATCGGGCTGGTCGTGCGTGGCCCAGGCCCGTTCGCCCACCGCTTCGAGCAGGGCGAAGTCGCCGGCGTCGGCGCGCCGGAAAAGCCGTCGGTCGTGGAACGACTGCGCGGCACCGAGGACGACGTTGCCGTACACGTCGTGCTGAAAGTGTTCTTGCGCCTGGTTGCCCACCCGCACCGGGCCCATGCCGCGGTAGCCGCGCAAATGATCGAGCTGCACCTCCGGCAAGGTCTTTTCCAGCCCGATGCCGTAGAGCGGCTGGATGTGTCCGCCCGCCGCCTCGCGCACCACGTTGTGCAGCCAGCGCAGGTAATCCTCCATCGTGCCGACTTCGGACAGGCTGTTGAGCGCACGCACCACGAAGAAGGCGTCGCGCAGCCAGCAGTAGCGGTAGTCCCAGTTGCGCTGGCTGTCGGGCGCCTCGGGAATGCTGGTGGTCATCGCCGCGACAATGGCGCCGGTTTCCTCGAACAGGCACATCTTGAGCGTGATGGCAGCGCGGATCACCGCGGCCTGCCATTCCAGCGGCAGGGCCAGCGCGCGCGTCCAGCTGCGCCAGTAATGCGCGGTCTGCTCCTCGAACTCGCGGGCGACCTCGGCCACGCCGCGCTCGACGGTCTCGTCCGGGCCGAGCAACAGGTTGAGCGGCCCGCCCAGCGAGAACCAGGTCTCGGCCTCGATGTAGGTGATGGGCGCGTCGGTGGTCAGGCGCAAGGTGCCAGCGGGGCCGCAATAGCGCAGGTGATGGCCGCCTCGCGTGATCTGCGGCACCACGCGGCCCCAGTCGGCCATCGGCCGCATGCTGATGCGGATGCGCGGGTGGCCGCGCACGGGATGCACGCGCCGAACCAGCACCGCCGGGCGGAACGGCCGATTGCGCGTGAAGAATCGCGGCGCGAAATCGACCACCTCGATCGCATCGCCGTTGCGGCCGATCAGCCGCGTGCGCAAGATCGCAGTGCCGTCGTCGTAAGCCTGCTCGCTGCGCTCGAAGTCCTCGATCTCGATGGTCCAGCTGCCCTTGGCCGGCCACGAGGGCGGATCGGCCAGCAAGGCGTGAAACACCGGGTCGCCGTCGAAGCGCGGCAGGCAATACCAGACGATGCGCGCCTGCGCGTCGATCAACGCACTGATGGAACAGTTGCCGATGAGGCCGAGTTCGAGCGAGCTGCCGGGCGGCCTCATGGGTTAACGCGGACTTTTCGGGCGGCCCCGTTATGCGCAAGCGCACGCCGCGTACCGGGAAGCGCGCTTTCCTTGCCCCGGCGGCCCTGCCGGCTCATGGCGCGCTCTGCGGCTGAGCCGACTGCGGCCATTGTGCGAGGGCCGCCTCCAACCAGGCGCGCACCGCATCGGGGTCGGCGAGGCGGTGCA
>NZ_JACDCU010000484.1 GCF_013817365.1 Methylibium sp.
CTTCGGCGCCCTCGCCGCGCTGGTGCACGCTCATGCGGCGCTGGCCGAGCCCGCGCTGGAGCGCTTTCACGCCATGTTCAAGGGCGAGGCGCTGGTCATCGACAAGTGGTTCGCACTGCAGGCCAGCGCCAGCGAGCCGGTGGGCGAGCACGCGGGCAAGGTATTCGCCCGCGCCAAGGCGCTGCTGCAGCATCCCGATTTCTCGCTGAAGAACCCCAACCGCGCGCGCAGCGTGCTGGCGGTGCTGTGCCTGTCCAACCCGGCGGCGTTCCACCGCCGCGATGCGGCGGGCTACGTGTTCTGGGCAGACCGCGTGATCGAGGTCGATGCCATCAACCCGCAACTCGCCTCCCGCCTGGCACGCGCGCTCGACCGCTGGCGCGCGCTCGCCGAGCCCTACCGCAGCGCGGCGCGCCAAGCCATTGCGCGCGTGGCGGCACGGCCGGAGCTTTCCGACGACACCCGCGAAATCGTCACCCGCGCACTGCAGGATTGACTCCCTCTCCCTCTGGGAGAGGGTTGGGGTGAGGGCCAGCCGGCGCTTCGCCTCCAACCGAAGGCCCCCATCCCAGCCTTCCCCCAGAGGGGGAAGGAGCAACTTCAGCGAAGCAACCCCAGCAAGGAGCCCCGCCCCATGCCCAGCAAGAAGAAGAACGCCTTCTACGCCCAGTCCGGCGGCGTCACCGCCGTCATCAACGCCTCGGCCTGCGGCGTGATCGAGACCGCCCGCGCCCACAAGGACAAGATCGGCAAGGTCTACGCCGGGCGCAACGGCATCATCGGTGCGCTCACCGAAGACCTGATCGACACGAGCAAGGAATCCGCCAGCGCCATCGCCGCGCTGCGCAGCACGCCCTCGGGCGCCTTCGGCTCCTGCCGCTTCAAGCTCAAGTCGCTGGAGGCCAACCGGCGCGAGTACGAGCGGCTGATCGAGGTGTTCAAGGCCCACGACATCGGCTACTTCTTCTACAACGGCGGCGGCGACTCGGCCGACACCTGCTTCAAGGTCAGCCAGTTGTCCGAAGCCATGGGCTACCCGCTGCAGGCCATCCACGTGCCCAAGACGGTAGACAACGATTTGCCCATCACCGACTGCTGCCCCGGCTTCGGCTCCGTGGCGAAGTACGTGGCGGTCTCGACCCTGGAAGCCTCCTTCGACGTGCGGTCGATGTGCCTGACCTCCACCAAGGTCTTCGTGGTCGAGGTCATGGGCCGGCATGCCGGCTGGATCGCCGCGGCCGGCGGCCTGGTCGAGGACCACGGCATCCCGGTGGTGATCCTGTTCCCCGAGATCGAGTTCGACGAGAAGAAGTTCATCGCGCGCGTCGGCAAGCTGGTCAAGGAGCACGGCTACTGTTCGGTGGTCGTGTCCGAGGGCTGCCACTACCCCGACGGCCGCTTCCTGGCAGAGCAAGGCACGAAGGACGCCTTCGGCCATGCCCAGCTCGGCGGCGCCGCGCCAGTCGTCGCCAACATGGTCAAGGAAGCCCTCGGCCACAAGTTCCACTGGGCCGTGGCCGATTACCTGCAGCGCGCCGCCCGCCACATCGCTTCGAAGACCGACGTGAAGCAGGCCTACGAGCTCGGCAAGAAGGCGGTCGAGCTGGCGCTGAAGGGCCACAACGCGGTGATGCCGACGGTGGAGCGCCTCTCCGACGTGCCCTACAAGTACCGGATCGGCGTGGCGGATCTCGCCAAGGTGGCCAACGTCGAGAAGTTCATGCCGCGCGACTTCATCACGAAGGACGGCTACGGCATCACCGACAAGTGCAAGCGCTACCTGCGCCCGCTGATCCAGGGCGAGGATTACCCGAAGTACGGACGCGATGGCCTGCCGGTCTATGTGACGCTGAAGAACGTGGCGGTGGCCAAGAAGCTCGGGGGCTTTGCCTTGAAGGCTTGAACAATCGGCTTTCGCGGCACGCACACATCCGCTGCGTCAAGGCCTTCCGATAGAATGCGCGCTTCGATCCGATCGACCACCCCACGGGCGGTGCGCGATCGAAACGCCGGTGTAGCTCAGTTGGTAGAGCAGCGCATTCGTAATGCGAAGGTCGGGAGTTCGACTCTTCTCACCGGCACCAGATGCAAAAGGCCCGCGATCGCTCGCGGGCCTTTCTCTTTGGGCTGCAAGTGGGCCGCACCGTGGCCTGCGGCCTTGCGGCGAAATGGCACATGAGCGGGTTCGTCAGTACAGCGGCCCGACGCGAGCGCCGCCCTATTGACTCGGTCTTTGCCGCTCGCCTAAGCTTGCGGCAACCTCCCTCACCCTGTGAAGCACAAACCCCGTTTCTGGGCCTCGTCAGCGCTGATCGTGTACATGGTGGCGCTCGGCGTCCATGCGACGGTCCGGGCGCCCGCCGCCCAGCACATCGACGCCAGCAACACGAAGCTCGTTGCATGGGGAGAGCGCTTGTATGGCGAGCGCTGCGCCGCCTGTCACGGCGCCCGGCTCGAGGGCCAGCCCGGCTGGCAGCACATCGGTGCCGACGGTCGCTTGCCGGCACCGCCTCATGACGAGCGCGGCCACACGTGGCACCACTCCGACCGCTACCTGATCCGCGTGACGACGCATGGGCTCATCCCCGGCAAGGATCGACCCTCGGACTACCGGAGCGGCATGCCTGCTTTTCGAGAAGCGCTCAGCGACGAGGAGATCGTCGCGGTGCTGTCATTCATCAAGAGCACGTGGTCCTACGAGTACCGGGCGTGGCAGGAGCGCGCCGGCGAGAGCGAGCACGAGTGACGCTCAAAGCCGCGCCTGGGCGAGGCTTTGCAGAAAGCGCTCGGGTGCTTGATAGCCGATGACGCGCAGCGACCCGAGTTCGCGTCCGCCAGCATCGAAGAACACGATCCCCGGCGGGCCGAACAGCCCGAAGCGCTTGAGCAGTGCCCGGTCTTGTGCCGAGTTGGCGGTGACATCGAC
>NZ_JACDCU010000117.1 GCF_013817365.1 Methylibium sp.
CGCCTTCAAAGGCGCGATGCTGCGGTTTTGGTCCCGTGCATCGCGCGCCTCGAGATCGTCGCGAAGGGCTGAAAGATTAGCAGAAATTCCTTTTGAAATCAACTGCTTATGGCGTCTTTCCGCGCGCGTTGCGGCACTCGCGGTAAGAAAGACCTTGAGCGCGGCGTCAGGGAAAACGATCGAGCCCATGTCGCGGCCATCGGCTACGAGGCCCGGCAGGCGGCGAAAGCTCAACTGCAGCTCAAGCAGCGCCTCGCGCACGGCGGGCAGCGCCGCGACCTGCGAGGCGAGGCTGCCGACCGCTTCGGCGCGCAGCGCGTCGGTCACGTCCTCGCCGCCGAGCAGTGCGCGCAGCTGGGCGAAGCGCAGCGGCAGGTAGCGCGCCAAGGCCGCAACGCGGCGCTCGTCATTGGCATCGATGTCCGCGCGCAAAGCAGCCAGCGCGGTAGCTCGGTAGAGCGCGCCCGAGTCGAGATGGTGGTAGCCGAGCCGGATCGCCAGCTCGCTGCCGAGCGTGCCCTTGCCGGAGGCCGTCGGCCCGTCGACGGTGAGGACCGGGATCGTGTCGCGGTCTGCTCGGGCGATGGAGAAGAGGGCGTCGAAATAGTCGGGGAAGGTTTTTGCGACGCAGCGCGGATCGAGCACGCGAACCGGCACGCCGCGGCGCTTGGCATCGGGGACCGCTCCACTTGTGCGCTGGTCATCAACCGCCGACACGCCGGCAGATTTCGACGCACCGCCGGCCAGCAGATTGAACGCCGCGATCGACGCGCACATGGCCATGCGGTGGTCGTCGTAGGTGTGGATCGACGCGGCGCGCCAGTGCGCAGGCGGGTCGACTTCAATGAAGTCCGCCCCTTCGACAACGCGGGCGCCGAACTTGCGCAGTTCGGTCGCCATCGCGGCGATGCGGTCGGTTTCCTTGACTCGCCAGCTCGCGATGTTGGTGAGTCGCGTCGTGCCATCGGCATAGAGCGCCATCATGGCCAGCGTCATTGCTGCATCGGGAATGTGGTTGCAGTCGAGCGTGATGGCCTTCAGCGGCCAAGCTCCGCGCCGGACCTGCAGCGCGTTGGCTTCCTCGACGATGTCGGCCCCCATCGCGCGCGCCGCCTCGACGAAGCGGATGTCGCCCTGGATGGAGGTGGTTCCCACGCCCTCGATGCGCAGCGGGGCGTCGACTGCGGCAATCGCGCCAGCGGCGATGAAGTAGGAAGCCGACGAAGCGTCGCCCTCGACATGGATATCGCCCGGCGAGCGATAGACGCTTGCAGCCGGGATGGCGAAGCGCTGCCAGCCCTCGCGCCGAACAGGAACACCGAAGCGCTCCAGCAGCGCCAGCGTGATCTCGATGTAGGGCTTGGAGATCAGCTCGCCCTCCACCTCGATGACCAGTTCATGTTCCCCTGCAACCAGGGGCAAGGCCATCAGCAGGGCGGTGAGGAATTGGCTGGAAACGTCGCCGCGCACGCGGATCGGCGTGTCGAGCGCGAGCTTCGCCGGCCCCTCCAGGCGCAACGGCGGAAAACCCGGCTGGTCCAGGCAGGTGATGTTGCAGCCCCGGCGGCGCAGCGCATCGACAAGGTCGCCGATCGGGCGCTCGTGCATGCGCGCCACGCCGGTCAGCTCAAAGCGTCCGCCTTGCGTTGCCGCCAGCAGCGCGAGCGCCGCCGCAAGCGGGCGCATTGCGGTGCCGGCGTTGCCGAGAAAGAGTTGCGCCTCGTGCACCGACAGCCGGCCGGCGATGCCGGTGATGCACAGGGCGTCACCGTCGGCTTCGACGGCGCAACCGAGCGCGCGCAAGGCGTCGATCATCACGCGCGTGTCGTCGGAGTCGAGCAGGTCGTGGATGCGCGTGCGGCCGGCGCTCAGGCCCGCCAGCAACAGCACACGGTTCGAGATGCTCTTGGAGCCCGGCAAACGGACAGTGCCGCTGACGCCGATCAAAGGCGGCAAATCGAGAAACGCGGGCGCCATGGCGCGGCTGACATCGGACATCGGAAAATTCTCGGCGAACGGTCGCGCCTTCAGCGCGTGCCGCCCGGCTTGGGGTTGCTCATCTGCCAGCCGGCGCGCATGTCGGAAGCGCTGCGGATCAGGTCTTCGAGCGCCTCGTGGTTGCCGAGCTTCATCACGTGCTCGAGCGCGTCGAGCGTGTGGCGGAAGCGCTGCGACTGCTTGAGGATCTCTTCGCGGTTGCTGATCAGCACGTCGCGCCACATCACCGGGTCGCCCGCGGCGATGCGGGTGAAGTCGCGAAAGCCAGGACCGGCCAGAGACAGGAAGTCGCGTCCCGCTGGCTGCTTGGCCACCGATGAGAAATAGGCGAAGGCCAGCAGATGCGGCAGGTGGCTCACGGCGGCAAACGCGGCGTCGTGGTTTTCGGCGCTCATCTTTAGCACCTGGCAGCCGATCGCCGCCCAGACATCGGTGGCCTTTTGCAGCAGCACGGGATCGGTCTGCACCAGCGGCGTGAGGATCACCTGGCGGCCTGCATAGAGCTGCGCGTCGGCATGTTCGATGCCGGCGACCTCTTTGCCGGCAATCGGGTGGGCCGGCACGAAGCAGCCGACCTTGTCCTTGAGCACCCGACGCGCCGCATCGACGACGTCGCGCTTGGTACTGCCCACGTCCATGAAAAGGACATCCGGCTCGATCAGGTGGCGCACGGCCTTGAGGGTGGCCTCGGTCGCAGCGACGGGGACCGCCAGCAGCACCAGGTCGGAGCCGGAGACAGCCAGCAGCGCCGATTCAGCGGCGGTGTCGATCACGCCCAATTTCTTCGCGCGCTCGGTGGTCGAAGGCGACTTGCTGTAGCCGACCACCCGTTTGACCAGCCCTGCGCGCTTGAGCGCCAGCGCGAACGAGCCTCCCATCAGGCCGCAGCCGATCACCCCGAGTTGATTGAACATGGGCAGCAGCGCTCGCGATCTCAGTGAACGTCCAGCGGGTAGGTTCCCAACAGCTTGAAGAAGGAGCAGGCCGCGCGCAGTTCGCCCAGCGCAGCAGCCAGGGCCGGCTGCTCCGGGTGGCCCTGCAGGTCGATGTAGAAGTAGTACTCCCACTGGTCGGCGCTGCGCGCCGGGCGCGACTCGAAGCGCGTCATCGACACGCCGTGTTCCTTCAGCGGCACCAGCATGTCGTGCACCGCCCCCGGCCGGTTGGTGACCGAGACGACCAGGCTGGTGCAGTCGTGACCCGAGTACCGCGGCTGCGGATTGCGTTCGGGGTGGCTGACGATGACGAAGCGGGTGCGGTTGTGCGGGTCGTCCTGGATCGCCGGCGCGACGATATGCAACCCGTACTCGCTGGCGGCTCGCTCGCTCGCCACGGCGGACAGTGTCGAATCCAGCGCCGCCAGCCGCGCGCCTTCGGCGTTGCTCGCCACCGGCCGGCGTTCCACGTCGGGCAGGTGATAGCTGAGCCACCCATGGCACTGAGCGAGCGCCTGCGGATGTGCGCACACGGCCTTGATGCCGGAGACGGCGTTGTCCCGGCGCAGCAGGTTGTGGCGAACGAACAAGCTGGTCTCGCCCACGATGAAGAGCGGCGTCGTCAGGAACAGGTCGAGCGAGCGCGCCACCACGCCTTCCGTGGAATTCTCGACCGGCACCACGCCGAAGTCCGCAGCGCCGGCGGTGGTGCTTCGGAATACCTCGTCGATGCTGGCGCAGGGCACCTGCACGATCGAGGAGCCGAAATAGCCCAGTGCCGCGAGTTCGCTGAAGGTGCCGGCGGGGCCGAGGTAGGCCACGCGGGTCGGCGTTTCCAGCGCCCGGCATGCCGACATGATCTCGCGCCAGATCGGCGCCACGCTGTCTGTGTGCAAGGGCCCGCCATTGCAGACCTTGAGGCAATCGATCACCTGCGCCTCGCGTTCGGGCCGGAACACCACCGAGCCCTCTCGCTTCTTGATGCCGCCGACCTGCAGCGCCAACGCGGCGCGGCGGTTCAACAGGGCCAGCAGCTCCCGATCCACCGAATCGATCCGCTCGCGCAGTCCGGCGAAAGCCGGATCAGCGGGAGCGGTGGGCAGCGCGTCGTCGGAATCAGGCATGGCGTGCCGCAAATTCTCGCATGTAGCCCACCAGAACCTGCACGCCTTTGAGCGGCATCGCGTTGTACAGCGACGCTCGCAAACCGCCCACGCTTTTGTGTCCTTTGAGCTGCAGCAGGCCTTGCGTCTCGGCGCCAGCCAGGAAAACCGGATCGAGCGAGCTGTCGGGCAGGAAGAAGGGCACGTTCATGCGCGAACGCGAAGCGGGCTCGACGCGATTAACGTAGAAACCGGAGCTGTCGATGGCGTCGTAAAGCAGCGCGGCCTTCTCAATGTTGCGCCGCTCCAGCTCGGCCACGCCACCCTGCTCAGCCATCCACTCGAAGACAAGGCCGGCAACGTAGATGGCCCACGTCGGAGGCGTGTTGTACATCGAGTCGTGCGCCGCAACCACCGAGTAATTGAAAGCAGCCGGGCAGACGCGCAGCGCGTGGCCGAGCAGATCTTCACGCACGAAAACCAGGGTCAACCCGGCAGGGCCGATATTCTTTTGTGCGCCGCCGTAAGCCAGTCCGACTCTCGACCAGTCGATCGGTCGCGAGGCCAAGTGCGAGGAGCAGTCGATCACCAGCGGCGCATCGCAGCCCAAAGCGCGCAAGTCGGGCAACTCGTCAAACTCGATGCCGTTGATCGTCTCGTTGCTGCACACGTGCACGTAGCTCGCTCCTGCACTGAGCCGCCAGCCGGCCGGATCGGGCAGCCGCGTATGGTTCCCTTCACCCGGTTGCACGTTGCTGGCGACGACGCGCGCCTCACCGTAGCGCAGCGCCTCCTGATGCGTTTTCAGCGACCACTGGCCGGTGACGACATGGTCGGTCACGCCGCCGCGCGACAGGTTGAGCGGCACGATCGAGTTCTCGGCGATCGCGCCGCCCTGCATGAAAAGAATCTTGAAGTGGGCGGGAACGGCGAGCAGCGCTCGCAGCCGGTGCTCGGCGCTAGCGAAGATCTCGCCGAACTCGCGGCCACGGTGGCTCATCTCCATGACGCCGATGCCGCTGGATCGGCCATTGGCGCCGCGCCAGTCCAGCATGTCGGCCGCGGCGCGTTCGAGCACCGCGGGAGGCAAGGTGGCCGGTCCGGCCGAAAAGTTGTAGGGTCGCTCGGCCATCACCTCGCCGGAGCACTGCCCGCGCTACCGGCGCCGGCGGGTGGCTGCACGTTCAGGCGTTGCGCCATCGACTGCTCCAAGGCGCGCAGCTTCGGCTCGATGCTGCCGCGCGAGTCCGCGACGAGTTTGTCGGAGAGGGCACGCTGCATTTCAACTCCAAGCAACTGAAACTTGCGGTTGACCGGCGACTCGAGGAGGCCGACCAGTTGGACGAGCTCGGCTTCGCTGAAGTTCGCCTCGAGAACCGGGCCGATCGTCGTCGGCGCGAGTTCGACCGCGCGTTTCGCCAGGATGGGCACGGCCTCCGCGGCGTACTTTTTCGCATCGGCTTGGATTTCCTTGGCGACCGCCTCGCGCTTGTCCGCCGGCAGGTTGCTTTGAATGACCAGTGCGGCGCGCTGCATCATCTGAGCCGCGGGCTGTTCTGCCAACACGCGTGCCGCACCTTCGATGCCGGGGCGTTGCAGCTGCAACACCTTCGCGACCAGTTCTTTCTTGGCCTTGCTCGCAGCAGGAGCAGAAGAGGGCGCCGCAGCAGGAGCCTGCGCGAGTGCAGGGCAGGCCAGAGCAACTGACGCGGCCAGCAAGATCGTCTTGAGCATCATTGAATCTCCTCGCCGGGCTCGCCGGTCGTCATGTCGGTTTCGGTATCGGCCGCGTCGTTCTCGACGATGCGCTGCAGTCCGCTGAGCTGCGAATCGGCGTCCAGGGCGATCAGGGTGACGCCCTGGGTGGCGCGGCCGAGTTCGCGGATCTCGCTGACCCGGGTACGCACCAGCACACCGCGGTCGGTAATCAGCATGATCTCGTCGGCCGGCCGCACCAGCGTGGCTGCAACGACCTTGCCGTTGCGCTCGGTCTGCTGGATCGCGATCATGCCTTTGGTGCCGCGGCCATGCCGTGTGTACTCTGTAATTGAGGTCCGCTTGCCGTAGCCGTTTTCCGTCGCTGTGAGCACACTCTGGCTTTCGTCTTCGGCGACCAGCATCGCGATGACGTTCTGGCCTTCCTCCATCATCATGCCGCGCACGCCGCGCGCGTTGCGGCCCATCGGGCGGACATCGTTCTCGTTGAAACGCACCGCCTTGCCGCCGTCGGAGAACAGCATCACGTCGTGACCCCCGTCGGTCAGTGCGGCACCGATCAGGTGGTCGCCCGGATCGAGGTCGACGGCGATGATGCCGGCCTTGCGCGGGTTGTTGAACTCGTCCAACGCAGTCTTCTTCACCGTGCCGAGCGCCGTGCCCATGAAGATGAAGTGATCGGCCGGAAAGCTGCGGAATTCGCCGGTCAGCGGCAGTACGACGGTGATTTTTTCACCGGCCTGCAGCGGAAACATGTTGACGATGGGCTTGCCGCGCGCATTGCGTGAGCCCTGCGGCACTTCCCACACCTTGAGCCAGTAGACCCGGCCGCGGTCGCTGAAGCACAGCATCCAATCGTGCGTGTTGGCGATGAAGAGCTGGTCGATCCAGTCGTCTTCCTTGGTCTGCGTGGCCTGCTTGCCACGGCCGCCCCGGCGCTGAGCGCGGTACTCCGCGAGCGGTTGGCTTTTTACGTAGCCGGTATGGCTGAGCGTCACGACCATGTCGGTCGGCGTGATCAGGTCCTCGGTACCGAGTTCCTGCACGTTGTGTTCGATGCGGCTGCGCCGTGCACCCAGCTTGGTTTGGCCGAACTCCTGCTTCAGCGCACTCAATTCTTCGCCGATGATGACGGTCACACGCTCCGGTTTGGAAAGGATGTCCAGCAGGTCGGCGATCTGCGCCATCACCTCCTTGTACTCGCCGATGATCTTGTCCTGCTCGAGGCCTGTCAGGCGCTGCAGGCGCATCTGCAGGATCTCGCCGGCCTGGTCGTCCGACAGGCGGTACAGACCGTCGGGCTGCATGCCGTAGCTCGCGGGCAGACCATCGGGCCTGTAGGCTTCCCGACCGCCGGGGGTATCGACCTCGGCCCGCGAGAGCATCTCCCGCACCAACGACGATTCCCAGTTGTGCGCCATCAGCCCTTGCCTCGCCAGCGGCGGCGTCGGCGACTTCTTGATGATCTCGATGAAGCGGTCGATGTTGGCCAGCGCCACCGCCAAGCCTTCGAGCACGTGGCCGCGCTCCCGCGCCTTGCGCAACTCGAACACCGTGCGCCGGGTCACCACTTCGCGCCGGTGCTCGAGGAAAATCGCGACCAATTCACGCAGATTGCACAGCTTGGGCTGCCCGTCGATCAGCGCGACCATGTTGACGCCGAAGCTGTCTTGCAGCTGGGTCTGCTTGTACAGGTTGTTGAGCACTACCTCGGGCACTTCGCCGCGCTTCAATTCAATGACGACGCGCATGCCTGACTTGTCGGATTCGTCCTGGATATGGCTGATGCCTTCGAGCTTCTTCTCGTGGACGAGTTCGGCCATGCGCTCGAGCAGCGTCTTCTTGTTCACCTGGTAGGGAATTTCATCGACGATGATGGCTTGGCGCTGGCCGCGATCGATGTCTTCGAAGTGGCATTTCGCGCGCATCACCACCTTGCCGCGCCCGGTGCGATAACCCTCGCGCACGCCGACCAGACCGTAGACGATGCCAGCGGTGGGAAAGTCCGGCGCCGGAATGATTTCCATCAACTCCTCGATGGAAGCGTCGGGGTTTCTCAACAGGTGCAAGCAGGCGTCAACCACCTCGTTCAGGTTGTGCGGCGGAATATTGGTCGCCATGCCGACCGCGATACCCGAGGATCCGTTGACCAGCAAATTGGGCAGCCGCGTCGGCAGCACGAGCGGCTCTTTCTCCGAGCCGTCGTAGTTCGGCCCGAAATCCACCGTGCCCTTGTCCAGATCGGCCAACATTTCGTGGGCAATCTTCGCCAGACGGATTTCGGTGTAGCGCATCGCGGCGGCGTTGTCGCCGTCGACCGATCCGAAATTGCCTTGTCCGTCGACCAACATGTGACGCAGTGAAAAATCCTGCGCCATCCGGACGATGGTGTCGTAGACCGCTGTATCGCCGTGCGGATGGTATTTACCGATCACGTCACCCACGATGCGAGCGCTTTTCTTGTAGGCGCGGTTCCAGTCGTTGTTCAGCTCGTGCATTGCAAACAGCACGCGCCGGTGTACCGGCTTGAGACCGTCGCGCGCATCGGGGAGCGCACGGCCGACGATCACGCTCATCGCGTAGTCGAGGTAGGAGCGCCGCATCTCCTCTTCTAGGCTGATCGGCAGGGTTTCCTTGGCGAATTGGCTCATGCGTGGGGCACTGGTCGGCGGTAAGGTTCCGCAGACGACGCAGCGCGCAGGCACGCGCGCTGCTGTAATGGGCGGGGAAGGCGTGATTCTATGTGTGCGGAGCTGTCGCCCTAGCGCAACAACCGTTCGCAGCCTCACACAGGCTGCAGGCAAAGACTTGCCCCTTAGATGCCGTATGGCACAATGATTTGTCAGTTCTAAAGCGTGCAGAAGCCGGTAATAACCGGCATCCGTTCGTTATTTGTTTATGGACACGTGCAGCTGTTGCTGCGGCCCATCCTGAGAGGAGAATCATGAATAAATTGAACAAGGTGGCGGTGCTCTTCGCCGTCGCTGCCCTCGCCGGTTGTGCGTCCACGGCGCCTGGCGGCTCGACTTCCGGCACCAGCGACAACTGGAAAAACGTCGACGGCAATGTTTGGAAGAACGGCACCAATGAGCTGTGCTGGCGCGACAATTCCTGGTCGCCGGCAACTGCCGACCAGCGTTGTGATGGTGCACCGCCGCCGCCTGCGCCGCCGCCCGCTCCGGTTGCGGCGCCTGCCCCGGCTCCTGTCGCGCCGCCACCGCCGGCTCCCGCACCGATCATCGTTGTTCCGGCTCCGGTGAGTGAAAAAGTGACCTTTGCCGCCGACACTTTCTTCGACTTCGACAAAGCCGTTCTTAAGCCGGCCGGTCGCGAGAAGATTGATGATCTGGTCGGCAAGATGAGCGGCATGAACCTCGAGGTGATCATCGCCGTGGGTCACACGGACTCCATCGGCTCCGATGCCTATAACCAGCGTCTGTCGTTGCGCCGCGCCAATGCGGTCAAGGCCTACATCCAGTCGAAGGGCGTTGAGCAGAATCGGATCTACGTTGAAGGCAAGGGTGAGAAACAGCCTGTGGCCGACAACAAGACCGCCGAAGGTCGAGCCAAGAATCGTCGCGTTGAAATCGAAGTGGTCGGTACGCGCACTCGATAAGCAGCAAGCGCTGTGTCGACCAACCCCGCTGCGGCGGGGTTTTCTTTTTTATGAACGGTGAAGGCTGCCATCAACGTTGAAAACGTACCTCGCTGTTCGTTGCCGGTAACATCGTCGGCATGACCAATGCCGATCCCCAGGAGCTTGCCAAATTTAGTGACCTCGCCCACCGCTGGTGGGACCTGGAGAGCGAGTTCCGACCGCTGCATGAGATCAATCCGCTGCGGCTCA
>NZ_JACDCU010000118.1 GCF_013817365.1 Methylibium sp.
CACCCGAAGCGCAGATTGGTCTGCAGGTGAAACAAGCGACCGATGTCGTCGTCGCCACCGCCGATAACACGCAGCCAGAACGGCATCACCTGCATGTAGCCGCGCGCGCCGGCGACCGACACGGCGTACTTGCGAAAACCGCTTTCGACCTGGACCAGCCCGAGCACCAATGCCGGGTCCACCCCCGCGCGCCGGCTCTCATACCAGAGCGTTTCGAGAAACTCGATGCGCGCCAGCCGATCGGGCTTGCGTCGGCGCAGGCGCTCGCTCATCGCGCCGAGCCAGCGCAAGTAAGCCAGGCGCTCTTCGGTGCTGTCGAAAATCGGCCGCGGCGGCGCGCCTTGCGCTACCGCAGCCGACAGCGCTGTGCGAACCGAGTCGGCCAGCGGCTCCTCGAGTTGCCCGCGGGCCTCGGCGCTGCGCGGTGGCAAGCCGGCAGCCAGCGCCAGGCCGGCCAACAGCGTGCGGCGGCGCAGGGTGTTCATCCGCCCCGCGTTCAGGCGCCCAGGCGCTGACGGAGGGTGGCCATCACATCGGCCAGCGGCATCTTCGAGGCCTCGGCTTCGGCGCGGCCCTGCAACTCGACCTGTCCGTCCTTGAGCCCGCGGTCGGAAATCACCACGCGCTGCGCAATGCCGATCAGCTCCCAGTCGGCAAACATGGCGCCGGGGCGCTCACCGCGGTCGTCCAGGATGGCGTCGATGCCCAGCGCGAGCAGTTCACCGTGCAGCGCATCGGCGGCGGTCTTCACCTCCGCAGAACGGTCGTAGCCGATCGGGCAGATCACCACAGCAAAGGGCGCAAGCGCCGGGGGCCAGAGGATGCCGCGCGCGTCGTTGCATTGCTCGATGGCGGCGCCCAGGATGCGCGTGACGCCGATGCCGTAGCAGCCCATTTCCATCAGCTGCGGCTTGCCGTTCTCGTCGAGGTAGGTCGCGTTCATGGCGGCGCTGTACTTGGTGCCGAGGTAGAACACGTGTCCAACCTCGATGCCGCGCTGGATGGCCAGCACGCCCTTGCCGTCAGGCGAAGGATCGCCGGCCACCGCGCTGCGGATGTCGGCCACCAGGTCGGGCTCGGGCAGGTCACGGCCCCAGTTCACGCCGGTGTAGTGGAAATCGGCCTCGTTGGCGCCACAGACAAAGTCGCTCATGTTGGCAACGGTGCGCTCGGCGAGCACCCTGACCGGCTTTTTCATCTCCACCGGCCCGAGATAGCCGGGCTTGCAGCCGAAGTGCGTGTCGATCTCGGCGGCGGTGGCGAAACGGAAACCGGCCTTCAGGCCCGGCAGCTTGCCGGCCTTGATCTCATTGAGATCATGATCGCCGCGCACCAGCAGCAGCCACACGGTGGTCCGCGGCAGGTCGCCGCCTTCACTCTTGTCGTCGGTGGCGAGCACCAGCGACTTAACGGTTTGCGCAAGCGGCAGTCCCAGCAGTTCGGCCACCGCAGAGCAGGTGGCCTTGCCCGGGGTCGGCGTCTTCGCCAATGCTTGTTTCGGCGCGGCGCGCTCGTTAATCAGCGGCAGGCATTCGGCCAACTCCACGTTGGCCGCATAGTCGCTGGTCGGACAGTAGGCGATGGCGTCCTCGCCGGTATCGGCGATCACCTGGAACTCGTGCGAGCGATCGCCGCCGATGGCGCCGGTATCGGCGGCCACCGCGCGGTAAACGAGGCCGAAACGGCTGAAGATGCGCTCGTACGCGGCGTACATCGCGTCGTAGCTGCGGCCGGCGGCGGCCACGTCGCGGTCGAAGGAGTAGGCGTCCTTCATCGTGAACTCGCGCCCGCGCATCAGGCCGAAACGCGGCCGTCGCTCGTCGCGGAACTTGGTCTGGATGTGATAGAAATTCTTCGGCAGTTGCCGGTAGCTGCGCAACTCCTGTCGGGCGATGTCGGTGATGACCTCTTCGCTCGTGGGCTGGATGATGAAGTCGCGCTCATGCCGGTCTTTCACGCGCATGAGCTCCGGGCCCATCGCCTCGAAGCGCCCCGTCTCCTGCCAGAGCTCGGCCGGCTGCACGATCGGCATCAGCAGCTCGATCCCGCCAGCACGGTTCATCTCGTCGCGGATGATCGCTTCGACCTTGCGGATCACTCGCAGCCCCATGGGCATGTAGCTGTAGATGCCCGCGCTCAGACGCTTGATCAGGCCGGCACGCATCATCAGCCTGTGGCTCACGATCTCGGCATCGGCCGGCGCTTCCTTGAGGGTCGAGATGAAGAACTGCGAGGCTTTCATGGCAGGCGCCGGGACATCCAGGAACAGTGGTGTGCGCAAGCGCGCAGGGTGCGAGGGCCCCATCCGCGCCCTGGGGCGGGCGCGGGTTGCATCGAGAAGGCCCGGTGCAATAATGAATTCAAGACTGAATTCGAGGTTTCATTATGCTCGACCGTGAAGGCTTCAGGCCGAACGTCGGCATCATCCTGCTCAACCAGCGCAACCAGGTCTTCTGGGGCAAACGGCTGCGAACCCATTCGTGGCAATTTCCTCAAGGCGGCATTAAATACGGTGAAACGCCCGAGCAGGCGATGTTCCGTGAGCTCCATGAAGAAGTGGGCTTGCACCGAGAACAAGTGCGCGTGGTGGCGCGTACGCGCGACTGGCTGCGCTATGAAGTGCCCGACCACTTCATTCGCCGCGAGGCGCGCGGCCACTACCGCGGCCAAAAGCAGATCTGGTTTCTCTTGCAGCTCACCGGCCGCGACAGCGACATGAACCTGCGCGCCACCGACCACCCCGAGTTCGACGCCTGGCGATGGAACGAGTACTGGGTACCGCTCGAGGTGGTGATCGAGTTCAAGCGTGACGTCTACCAGATGGCGCTCACCGAACTGGCCCGGTTCCTGCCGCGCAGCAACCATCAGAATCGCTACTTGCGTTCAGGCATGCGTTTGCAGCGGCGCGATGAGGCCTCATCCGAGCACGACCCGATCGCCGCCGCCCAGCCGCAGGAGCCGACCGGGACGCAGTGAAGCCGCTGCGCCTTACGAGAGCACCAGGTTATCCCGGTGGATCATTTCAGCTTCGCCGGTGAAGCCCAGCAGCCGCTCGAACTCGCTCGAAGGCTTGCGCGCGATGAGCCGGGCCTCCCTGCTCGTGTAGTTGGCCAGGCCGCGGGCGATCTCGACGCCCGCTTCGCTCCGCACCGCGATCACGTCGCCGCGCGCAAATTCACCGTGCACGGCGACCAGCCCGATTGGCAGCAAGCTCTTGCCGTCGTTGCGCAGCTTGGCGAGGGCACCATCGTCGATCACGACTGCGCCACGCAATTGCAGATGGTCCGCCATCCACTGCTTGCGAGCGGCGATCTTGGCGGTGCTGGCCGTGAGCAGCGTGCCGATCGCTTCACCGGCGGTCAGCCGCAGCAGCACGTCGGGCTCTCGGCCCCATGCGATCACGGTGGAGGCCCCGCTGCCCGCCGCACGTTTGGCGGCCAGCACCTTGGTGATCATGCCGCCGCGGCCGAGGCTCGAGCCGGCACCGCCAGCCATGCGCTCGAGCGCGGGGTCGCCGGCCCGCGCCTCCTCGATGAAGCGGGCTGTCGTGTCCTTGCGCGGATCGGCCGAGAACAGCCCGGCCTGATCGGTGAGGATCACTAGTGCATCCGCTTCGATGAGATTGGCCACCAGCGCGCCGAGCGTGTCGTTGTCGCCGAACTTGATCTCGTCGTTGACAACGGTGTCGTTCTCGTTGATGACCGGGATCACTCTCAAGCGCAGCAGCGTAAGCAGCGTCGAGCGCGCGTTGAGGTAGCGCTCGCGGTCGGCCAGATCGGCGTGCGTCAACAAGACCTGCGCACTGCCGATACCGCGCTGGCGCAGCTTGCTCTCGTACATCTGCACGAGGCCCATCTGCCCCACGGCTGCGGCGGCCTGCAGTTCATGAACTTCCTTGGGACGTGTGCGCCAGCCCAGGCGCTTCATGCCTTCGGCGATGGCGCCGCTCGACACCATCACCACGTCGCGGCCCTGTTCGGCCAGGGCCGCAATCTGCCGGCACCAGGTGTCGATGGCCTCTTCGTCGAGGCCCCGACCTTCGTTGGTGACCAGGCTGGAGCCGACCTTGACCACGATGCGCTTCGCGGCGCGCAGCACCTCAGACATGCCTTGCCCTTTTCGCCCCGCCGCTCATCGAAAACGCGGATCGTCGACTTGGGGAACAAAGGCCGCATCCTTGACGGACACGTCATCCGCGTCGAGCTCGGCAAAGCGCACATCAGGATCGACGTGGTGAGTCTGGTAAGTCGCCACATGGCGGTAGATCGCTTGCACCAGATGCTCGCAACCTTCGCGCGTCAGGGCCGAAATCTCGAACACGGGGCCTTTCCATTTGAAGCGCTTGACGAAATCTTTCACCCGAGCGGCGCGTTCGTCGGCAGGCACCATGTCGAGCTTGTTGAGCACCAGCCAGCGCGGCTTGTCGAACAGGGCCGGGTCGTATTTCTTCAACTCGGCCGCGATCGCCTTGGCCTGCTGGACCGGGTCGGCATCGTCGAAGGGCGCCAAGTCGACCATGTGCAGCAGCAGGCGCGTGCGCTGCAGGTGACGCAGGAAACGGTGACCCAGCCCGGCGCCTTCGGCAGCACCTTCTATCAGCCCTGGCACATCGGCCACCACGAAGCTCTGCTCAGGCCCGACCCGCACCACCCCAAGGTTGGGGTGCAAGGTGGTGAACGGATAGTCGGCAATCTTCGGCCTTGCGTTGGAGATCGCCGCGATCAGGGTCGATTTGCCGGCGTTGGGCATGCCGAGCAGGCCGACGTCGGCGAGCACGCGCAATTCGAGCTTGAGCTTCTTCTGCTCACCGGGCCAACCGGGGGTCTTCTGGCGCGGTGCGCGGTTGGTGCTGGTCTTGTAGTGAAGGTTGCCGAAGCCGCCGTCGCCGCCCTTGGCAATCAGGATGCGCTCATCCGGCTCGAGCAACTCCGCTATGGGAGCGCCCGTTTCGGCATCGGCGATGATGGTGCCCACGGGCATGCGCAGCACGATGTCATCGGCAGCCGCGCCGAACTGATCCGAACCCCGCCCATGCTCGCCGACGCGCGCCTCGTGACGGCGGGAGAAACGGAAGTCGACAAGCGTGTTGAGATTGCGATCGGCTTGGGCGTACACGTTGCCGCCACGTCCGCCATTGCCGCCGTTGGGCCCGCCGAAGGGAATGAACTTCTCGCGGCGAAAGCTCGCGCAGCCGTTGCCGCCGTTGCCGGCGATCACGTCGATATAAGCCTCGTCGACGAATTTCATCGCATCTGCACTCTGTTTCGAACGATGTTAGCGGAGCCGTGCCAACGAAAAAGCCCCGGCGAGCCGGGGCTTCGTGGGCGGGGCCTGCAGGCTCAGCGCGGGGTCACGACCACCGTGCTACGGCTGCGCTCGCCCTTGACGGCATAGCTCACTTCGCCGTCGACCAACGCAAACAGCGTGTGGTCCTTGCCGATGCCAACATTGGCCCCGGGATGAAAACGCGTGCCACGCTGACGCACGATGATCGCGCCGGCCGTGATGACCTGGCCGCCGAACACCTTGACGCCGAGCATCTTCGGCTGCGAATCGCGGCCGTTGCGTGTGGAACCGCCGCCTTTTTTCTGTGCCATTTTTCAGCTCCTTCTAGGTTGCAAGGTTCAGCCGTTCACTGAACTGATTTCCAGCTCGGTGAAGTTCTGACGGTGACCCTGCCGCTTTTGGTAGTGCTTGCGGCGGCGCATCTTGAAGATGCGGACCTTGTCATGACGGCCGTGTGCCAGCACCGTGGCCACGACCTTCGCGCCGGCAACCAAGGGAGTCCCAACCTGCAGGTCCGCGCCGTTGCCCACAGCAAGCACCTGGTCGATCACGATCTCTTGGCCAACGTCCGCAACAATCTGTTCTATTTTGATCTTTTCGCCTGCAGTAACCTTGTATTGCTTGCCGCCGGTTTTTATGAGCGCGTACATATCAGCCTCTCACTCGAGTTCTCTCACTGGAAAAGACAGGCCGCCTCTCAAACGAAGCGGCCGGCCCCGCGCAATTTTGCGAAGCCGGTGACTTTAACACATGCACTTGTGTCAATCGCTCGAAGAAGCGACCATGCTCGATGTTCCCCGGCGTCGGAGTGCCGCGCTTTCTATAATCCACGCTTCGCTCGCGCTCCCCGCGGGCTTTCGGGTTCTGTCGTGTCCGCCGTCTCGCCTGCCGCCTTGTCGGCCTCCACCTTTGCCGACCTGATGGCCCCCGAGATGGCAGAGGTCGACACGCTCATCCGGCGCCGGCTGTCATCCCAGGTCGCGCTGATCAACCAGATTTCGCACTACATCGTCAGCGCCGGCGGCAAGCGAATCCGTCCGACCTTGGTTCTGTTGTTCTCCCAGGCGCTCGGATTTGACGGGCCCGAGAGATTCGAGCTGGCGGCGACGGTCGAGTTCATTCACACCGCGACGCTCTTGCACGACGATGTGGTCGATGAGTCGGCGCTGCGCCGGGGGCGCGACACCGCGAATGCGCGTTTCGGCAACGCCGCCAGTGTGTTGGTTGGCGACTTCCTTTATTCGCGTGCCTTTCAGATGATGGTGTCGGTAAACCGCATGCGGGTGCTGGAGGTGCTGGCCGACGCAACCAACGTGATCGCCGAAGGCGAGGTTCTGCAGTTGATGAACATGCACGATCCCGACCTCGCGGTCGACGACTACTTGCGCGTGATTCGTTTCAAGACAGCCAAGCTGTTCGAGGCCAGCGCTCGGCTGGGCGCTCTGCTGGCCGACGCTCCGGCCGCAATCGAGGCGGCCTGTGCCGACTATGGGCGCGCGCTCGGCACTGCATTTCAACTGATCGACGACCTGCTCGACTACGAGGGCGCCACCACAGCACTGGGCAAGAACGTCGGTGACGATCTGCGCGAAGGCAAGCCGACCTTACCGCTCCTTGCCGCCATGGCGCGGGGCACTCCGGCGCAGCGCGACCTCGTGCGGGCAGCCATCGTCAACGGAGAGATCGAACGCTTGCCCGACGTGATCGCCATCGTGCGTGAGACCGGGGCGCTCGACGCGACACGGGCGGTCGCACGAGGAGAAATCGAACGGGCCAAGCAATGTTTGACCGTGCTGCCCGATTCGGCGCACCACGAAGCGCTGCTATACTTATGTGCTCAGTCGATCGAGCGTTCCGCGTGAGCGCCGACCGATATCCGCGCCTCGCGCGCGGGCACTTCGGGGTGTAGCTTAGCCAGGTAGAGCGCTACGTTCGGGACGTAGAGGCCGGAGGTTCGAATCCTCTCACCCCGACCACGCTTTCTCTTGACCGTCTTTCCCGGCATGCGTGTGGCTTACGCACGGCATCGGCGGTAGATCGAGCGCTGGTGCGCCTTCCCGCGTTTACACCGACTGGTGAATCGACGATCATGAACCGGTTGCAACGCCTGCCGAACTGATTGCCCGTGGACACGATCGCCGACGCTCCGCAGAGTTCCTTGTCCGGCGTGGCGCGCGTCCTGGTTCACGCCGGCAAACTCAGCGTCAAGACCGCCGAAGACTTGGTCCGCGGCGCCAAGGAGCAGCGCCGCAGCTTCATTTCGGCAGTGATCGGCGCGGGCGCCGTCAACCCCGCCGACCTGGCGCACACGCTTTCTACCGCGCTGGCCATGCCGCTGCTCGATCTGGCGGCCATCGATCCGCAGCGCTTGCCGCGCAACGTGATCGACGCCAAGCTGGCCGCTCAGTACCAGGTGATCGTGCTCGGCAAGCGCGGCAATCGCCTGTTCATTGCCGGCGCTGACCCAACCGACCAGGAAGCCGTCGAACGGATCAAGTTCGCGACGCAGCTCACGCCGGAATGGGTGATCGTCGAACACGACAAGCTGCTGCGTCTGGTCGAGGCAGCCACAATCAGCGCCGGCGAATCGCTCGAGTCGCTGGTGGCGGGCGATTTCGAATTCGACGTCACCGAAGAGGAAACCGGCAGCACCGAGACACAGGATGTCTCGACCGATGTCGAGGACGCTCCGGTCGTGCGCTTCCTGCAGAAGATGCTGATCGACGCGATCAATGCGCGCGCTTCCGACTTGCATTTCGAGCCTTACGAGTCGATCTATCGCGTGCGCTTTCGTGTCGACGGCGAACTGCGCGAGATCACGCAGCCACCCATCGCCATCAAGGACAAGCTCGCCTCGCGCATCAAGGTGATTTCCCGGCTCGACATCGCCGAGAAACGCGTGCCGCAGGACGGCCGCATGAAGCTCAAGTTCGGCAACAAGGCGATCGACTTCCGGGTCAGTTCGTTGCCGACGCTGTTCGGCGAAAAAATTGTCATTCGGATCCTCGATCCGTCGAGTGCGAAGCTCGGCATCGAGGCGCTGGGCTACGAGAAGATCGAAAAGGACCGCCTCATGCTAGCCATCAAGCGGCCCTACGGCATGGTGCTGGTGACCGGGCCGACCGGCTCGGGCAAGACGGTGTCTCTCTACACCTGCCTGAACATCCTCAACCAGCCCGGCGTGAACATCGCGACGGTCGAAGACCCGGCCGAAATCAACCTTCCCGGCATCAACCAGGTCAATGTCAACGACAAGGCGGGGATGAACTTCGCCGTCGCGTTGAAGGCGTTCCTGCGGCAGGACCCGGACATCATCATGGTCGGGGAGATTCGCGACCTGGAAACCGCCGACATCGCCATCAAGGCCGCACAGACCGGCCACATGGTGATGAGCACCCTGCACACCAACGATGCGCCGACGACGCTCACGCGCCTGATGAACATGGGCGTGCAGCCCTTCAACATCGCCTCCAGCGTGATCCTGATCACGGCGCAACGCTTGGCGCGGCGGCTTTGCGAGAACTGCAAGGCGCCCGCCGATTACCCTAAGGAAGCCTTGGTGAAGGCTGGATTCACCCAGGCGGATTTCGAGGGCACCTGGAAGCTGTATCGGGCGGTCGGTTGTTCGAGCTGCAGCAACGGCTACCGGGGCCGCGTCGGTCTGTACCAAGTGATGCCGATCACCGAGGAGATCCAGCGCATCATCCTGACCCAAGGCAACGCGATGGACATCGCCCAGCAAGCGCACCGCGAAGGCGTGCGTGATCTTCGCCAGTCGGGTCTCATCAAGGTGCGCGCCGGCATGACGACCCTGGAAGAAGTGATCTCGGTCACCAACGAATAAGCGCTTCGCGAGGACTCTACAGATCATGGCCACAGCAACCGTGTCGGCAAACGGCATCAAGGAACTCGTCTTCGAGTGGGAAGGCAAGGACAAGAACGGCAAGCTGGTGCGCGGCGAGATGCGCGCGGGCGGCGAGGCGGCCGTCGGTGCGACGCTGCGGCGCCAGGGCATTCTCGTCAACAAGGTCAAGAAGCGCCGCATGAGTGGCGGCCGGTCGATCAAGCAGAAGGACATTGCGATCTTCACGCGCCAGATCGCGACGATGATGCGCGCCGGCGTGCCGCTGCTGCAGTCCTTCGACATCGTCGCGCGCGGCAGCACCAATCCGCGCGTGACCAAGCTGCTCAACGATATCCGCTCGGACATCGAGACCGGCACCAGCCTGTCTTCGGCGTTTCGCAAGCACCCGCTGTATTTCGATGCGCTCTACTGCAACCTGGTGGAAGCCGGTGAGGCAGCCGGCATCCT
>NZ_JACDCU010000485.1 GCF_013817365.1 Methylibium sp.
CCCCGCAGGGGCGGCGCAGCGATGACGCCGGGCAACGTGCCGACGGGCGGGGCGGCGCGATCGTGCATGGCCGCGACCATAACCGAGCGATCCACCGGCCCGCGCCGCGCGCATCGGCCGCTGGCGCGACACTGTCGAACATGTCGCGGTCGGTGCGTCTTTGCCGGCCGGGCGCCACTCGATTCACCGCGAGGCTTCGCCATGGACCCCTACGACCACGATCTCGAACGCGGCATGCGCAACCGCCGGGCCATCCTCGGCGACGCCTGGGTCGACAAGTCGGTCGCCAACGCCAACGCGTTCAACGCAGACTTCCAGAACTTCATCACCCGCTACGCTTGGAACGACGTGTGGGGCCGCCCCGGACTGGACGCCAAGACGCGCCGCATCATCGTGCTGGCCATCACCTGCGCGCTCGGCCGCTGGGAGGAATACGAGTTGCACCTGCGCGCCGCCTTGACCGGAGGCAGCGGCGCCGGCCTGGGCGCGGGCGATCACGCCGACACGCGGCTCACGCCCGACGAGGTCAAGGAGGTGCTCATGCAAGCGGCCATTTACGCCGGCGTTCCGGCCGCCAACACCGGCGTGGTGATCGCCACCCGGCTGCTGCGCGAACTCGGCCACGAACTGCCGCCGCTGGCCGCCACCGAGGCGGTCCATCCCGGCACCGGCCGATCCCGGCGCAGCCACGGCAGCCCTGCCTTGCATTACACGCTGCGAGAGCCGCGCAGCGGAGCGCCGGCGCCGTACACCTTCGTGCTCAGCCACGCGCTCGGCTGCGACGCGAGCCTGTGGGACGAGCTCGCCAATGCGCTGGCGGCGCAGCACCGCGTGATCTGCTACGACCACCGCGGCCATGGCGATTCCGACGCGCCGCCGGGCCCCTACACGATGGCGGCGCTGGCGCAGGACGCCGAGCGGCTGCTGGCCGAGCTGCAGACCGGCCCGGTGATCTGGGTCGGCCTGTCGCTGGGCGGCATGGTCGGGCAGGAACTCGCGCTGCGGCATCCCGAACGTCTGAAGGCGCTGGTTATCGCAAATTCGAGCTCGGGACTCGGGCATGAAGGGCGCAGTGCCTGGCAGCAGCGCATCGACGCCATCGAGCACGGCGGCCTGGAGGCCGTCGCCGATGCGGCCATGCAGCGCTGGTTCAGCGAATCCTTTCGCCAGACGCAGGCCGCCACGGTGGCGCGCTGGCGACGCCGAGTGGTAAGCACGCCGGTGGCGGGTTACCTCGGCGCCAGCCAGGCGGTGATGCACATGGACTCCACCGCGCGGCTGCCGCAGATCGCCGTGCCTACGCTCGTGATCTCCGGCAACCAGGACCAGGGCACGCCGCTTGCAATGTCGCAGACCATCGCCCAGGCGGTGCCTAACGCGCGGCTGGTGGTCATCGACGGCGCGGCGCATTTGAGCGTGCTCGAGCAGCCGGGCGCGTTCGAGGCTGCGGTGCGCGATTTCATCGGCGGCTTGTGAGCGTCGCCCGACTTTTTGCTTTTCGATGGACCTCAGCCATGGACGCTCTGACGACTCTCCTGCCCAGCATTCCCCCGGCCGTGTGGTGGGCGCTCGCCGTTGTGATGACGCTCGTCGGCGTGGCCGGCACCGTGCTGCCGGTACTGCCCGGCACGCTGCTGGTGATGGCCGGCCTGTTCCTGGGCGCCTGGATCGATGGTTTCGTGCGCGTTTCGGGGTGGACCGTGGCGGCGATTGCCGTCCTGGCGCTGCTCGCGCTGGCCATCGATTTCGTCGCCTCGGTGCTCGGGGCGCAGCGCGTCGGCGCCAGCCGATGGGCGCTGATCGGCGCGGCGTTGGGCACCGTGGTGGGTCTGTTCATGGGCTTGATCGGCGTGCTGTTCATGCCCTTCGTGGGTGCGGTCGCCGGCGAGCTCTACGCGTTGCGCCAGCCGCCGGCCGGTGGCCTGGTGCCCGCGACGCCGGGGTTGCCGGTCGACAGCGACGCGCGGCGCGCGCTCAGGGTTGGCACCGCTGCCTGGATCGGCATGCTGGTCGGCACGGCGGTGAAACTGGCGCTCGGCTTCGTGATGATCGGCGTGTTCATCGTGGCCTTGCTGTGGTGAAGCGCGCGCTGCCGGGGCTCGCTCGCCGCCTGTCGCTTCAACCGCCGCGCTGCCAGCCCAAACCCTCGCTCGTGCCGGCGCGCGGCCGGTATTCGCAGCCGACGTAGCCCTCGTAGCCGAGCGCGTCGATCAGCTCGAACAGGTAAGCGAAATTCAGCTCGCCGGCATCCGGTTCCTGGCGCTCGGGGACACCGGCGACCTGCAGATGGCCCACGCGCCCACTGGGCAGGTAGTGGCGCAGTTTCATTGCCACGTCGCCTTCGACGACCTGGCAGTGGTAGAGGTCCATCTGCACCTTCAGGTTGGCCGCGCCCACCAGACTGATGATCTCGTGCGCATGGTCCTGCCGGTTCAGGAAATAGCCCGGTATGTCGCGCTGGTTGATCGGCTCGATCAGCAGTTCCACGCCGGCCGTGGCCGCCTGCGCCGCGGCCCAGGCCAGGCGCTCGACGTACGCCGCCTGCAGCGCGGCGCGCTCGGTGCCCGGCGCAAGGCAGCCGGCCATGACATGCCCGCGCGGGCAATCGACGTCCTGTGCATACACAAGGGCCTGATCGACGCTGCGCCGGAAGTCGTCGCTGCGGCCCGGCAGACACGCCAGACCGCGCTCGCCTCCCGCCCAGTCACCCGGCGGTGCGTTCATCAACACGAGCGGCAGGCCGGCGGATGCGAGCCGTTCGCTCAGGGCTGCCGCCGGGTGTTGATAGGGGAACTGGCATTCGACGGCCGCGAAGCCGTCGTGCGCCGCCGCGGCAGGGCGGTCGAGGAAGGAGTGCACCGTGTAGAGCAGGCTGAGGTTGGCGGCGAAACGTGGCATGCGCGCATGCTGCC
>NZ_JACDCU010000486.1 GCF_013817365.1 Methylibium sp.
CGAGACCGAGCAGCGCAGCGCAGTCGGCCCGCAGGGCCGACCGCCGCACCGAAGCGAAGCCCGCCGCCCGCCCGCGGCTTTGCTCCCCCACAACATCCGCAACGCAACAGCAACGCGCCTCGAACGTCCGCAACGGACCGATTGCCGACCAATGCGGGCTGGATTGATCACAGCGTTCTTTAGCCGATCGAACGCGACTTGGTATGAGGCGTTCGCCACGGCGGCGCCGGTGCAAAGGGCAAAGGGCAAAGGGCAAAGGGCGGGCAAGGGTGCCTGTCGAATTTGCGGCAAGCGTCGACTGCGACGGACCAAGCCGGCACCTGAAAGAGGCGCCTGAGCCAGCCCCGCGGACCCCTCCATGCCTTCGCACTCTTGCGCGTCCTCTGCGCCTGCGAGGCCCTGAGCGACCTGCGCGACCTGCAAGGCCTGCGAGACCTGCAAGGACTGCGAGACCTGCAAGGCCTGCGAGACCTGCCCTAGGCACGTCAACTGCCTAGAGGCGGTTTCCGCTTCTCACCCATCGAGCCCGCGGCGCCTGCGCGTGCTGCAGAAGGACTTCTCGTCATGGCCGGACTCACCCGTCGCACTTTCCTTTCTTCATCGTCCACGCTCGGCGGCGTGATTGCGATTCCTCTGGCCACGGGTTGCGCGACCGGCACCGAACGCGGGGCTGCCACGGCCGAAGCGCCGATGCAGATCGAGCCGGCCACCGTGCCGCCCGCCCAGCGGCTGGACTTCACGCTCGACGTCAACGGCCGGCCGCAGCGCGGGACGGTCGATGTCCGCACCACGCTGCTCGACACCCTGCGCGAGCACATCGGCCTGACCGGCACCAAGAAGGGGTGCGACCAGGGCCAGTGCGGCGCCTGCACCGTGCACCTCGACGGCCATCGCGTGCTGTCGTGCCTCACGCTGGCCGCGCAGGTCGGCACGCGCAAGGTCACCACGATCGAAGGCCTGGCCGGCACCGAGGGCGGCCTTCATCCGATGCAGCAGGCCTTCATTGACCACGACGCCTTCCAGTGCGGCTACTGCACGCCGGGGCAGATCATGTCGGCGGTGGCCTGCGTGACCGAGGGCCATGCCGACGACGCGGCCGAGATCCGCGAGTACATGAGCGGCAACCTGTGCCGCTGTGCGGCGTATCCGAACATCGTGGCCGCGATCGAGCAGGCACGCGGCAGCATCCGGAGGGCGTGATGCGGCCCTTCACCTACCAGCGCGTCGACAGCGCCGCCGCCGCGACCCAGGCGGCAATGGCGGCCAGCAGCGCGGCGCCGCTTCCCGCGACCGAGGCGCCGGTGCAGTTCCTGGCCGGCGGCACCACGATCCTCGACCTGATGAAGCTCGACGTGATGCGCCCGCAGGCGCTGGTCGACATCAACCCGCTGGGTGCTGCCGGCGGCGGCGACATTACCGCCGGCCCCGGCGGCATCCGCTTCGGCGCCTTGGTCAGCATGGCCCAGGCCGCCGAACACCCGGCGGTCTTGCGCGATTACCCCGTGATCGTCGAGACGCTGGTGCTCGCCGCCAGCGCGCAGTTGCGCAACATGGCCAGCCTGGGCGGCAACGTCCTGCAGCGCACGCGCTGCGCCTACTTCCGCGACACGCACTGGCAGGCGTGCAACAAGCGCAAGCCAGGCTCGGGCTGTGCGGCGATGGACGGCATGAACCGCCAGCATGCCGTGCTCGGCACCAGCGGCGACTGCATCGCCACGTATCCGGGCGATTTTGCGCAGGCGCTGATCGCCCTCGATGCCACGGTCGAAATCGCCGGTGCCGCCGGAACACGCAAGCTGCCGTTCGCCATGCTGCACCGTCCGCCCGGCAGCACGCCGCAGATCGAGACGGTGCTCGCGCCCGGCGAACTGATCACCGCCATCGAGGTACCGGCCGGCGCCTGGACGCGGCGCTCGCACTATCTGAAGATCCGCGACCGCGAGTCCTACCAGTTCGCACTGACCTCGGCGGCTGTCGCGCTCGACCTGCAGCAGGGCGTTGTTCGCGAGGCGCGCATCGCGCTAGGCGGGGTCGCCACGGTGCCATGGCGGGCTCGCGAAGCGGAAGCGGCGCTGGCCGGCCAGCGGCTCGACGAGACCAGCGCCACGGCCGCCGCCGCAGCCGCTTTCGCCGGCGCGCAGCCGCGCGAACACAACGCCTACAAGGTCGTGCTCGGCCAGCGCACGCTGGTGCGCGCGCTGCTCGAAGCTGCAGAAATGCGGGTGTAGCGGGTGCCGTACGCCGAGCATTCGCCTTGTCCCCTCTCCCCAGAGGCAGAGGGAGCCTTCATTCTTAGCAAGGTACTTCCATGACCCTCGCCGCCGCTCCCGAACCCAAGACCAACATGGGCCGGCCTGCGCCGCGCATCGAGGCGCGCGCCAAGGTCACCGGCACCGCGCGCTATCCGTCCGACGAAGCGCTTTCCAACCCCGCGCATGCCTACCTGGTGACCAGCGCCATCGCCAAGGGCCGCATCTCACGCATCGACCAGCGGGCGGCGCGCGCCGTGCCGGGCGTGATCGACATCCTCACGCACGAGAACGCCGGCCAGGTCAAAGGCTCGAAGATGTTCAGTGACGGCGGCAGCGCCTCGACCACCATCGTGCCGCTGGCGTCTCCCAAGGTCTGGCACGACGGCCAGATCGTCGCCATGGTGCTGGCGGAGACCTTCGAGGCCGCGCGCGAGGCCGCGCACAAGCTCGACATCGCCTATGTCGCCGAGCGGCCGACCGCGAGCTTTGCCTCGCCCGGCACCACGACGCAGGCCATCGCCAAGGTGTCGAAGCGGCACAAGGACCCGCAGGTCGGCAACGCAGAAGCGGCCTTTGCCGCCGCCACGGTCAAGGTCGATGCCGAGTACTACACGCCGACCCAGCACCACAACGCGATGGAGCTGTTCACGACCAG
>NZ_JACDCU010000119.1 GCF_013817365.1 Methylibium sp.
GGAAGTCCGACAGCAGCATGCGCGGCGTGCAAGGCGCGGTGCGCGCGGTGCCGTTGAGGTGCAGCCGCACCGTGTGCAGGCTGTCGCGGCCGATCTGTTTCATGCAGGGTTCTCCGTGACACGGGCCAGCATCTGCGCGCCGAGGCGGCGCACCAAGTGGCGGCGGAAGGCGGCGCTGGCGTGTGCGTCGTCCTGCGCCTCCAGTTCCCAGGCGAAGTCGTTGAGAGCGCTTTCGAGCTCGCCGCCGCGCTGGCCGGCCGGCCATTGCGCGAGGCGCGGCCGGTCGGCCACGCCGCCCACCGCGAGGCGTAGGCCGCGCGTGTCGGCCACCGCCGCGACCGAGACGATGGCGAAGTCGCCGTGCCGGGCCGAGAACTCGGTGAAGGCGCTGCGCTGACCAGCAGCGGCCAGCGGGAAGCGGACCTCTTCCAGCAGTTCGTCGGGCGCTCGTGCCGTCATCAACATGCCTTGGAAGAAATCGGCCGCGGCCAGGGTGCGGCGCTTCGACGCGTTGCGCAGCACCACCTCGCCGCCGAGCGCCAGCAGCACCAGCGGAATCTCCGCGCTGGGATCGGCGTGCGCGACCGAGCCGCAGACGGTGCCGCGGTTGCGTATCTGGAAGTGCGAGATAAGCGGGAAGGCCTGCGCTAGCAGCGGCACTTCCTGCGCGAGCGTCTTGCGCCACTCGACGCTGCCTTGCGTGGCCGCTGCACCGACGGCCAGCATGCCGCCCTCGGCGCGCACGTAATCGAGGTCGCCGGTGCGCGAGATGTCGATCAGCGCGCTGGGTTGTGCAAGGCGCATGTTGAGCACGGCCATCAGCGATTGACCGCCGGCCAGGATCCGCGCGTCAGCGCCCAGAGCGCGCAGCTGCTGCACGGCCTCGTCGCCCGTCTCGGCGCGCACGTAGTCAAAGGCGGCGGGCTTCACTTTGCGCCCCCGAAGCGCTGCAGCACTCCGCGCCACCACGAAGTCGGTACCGCCGCTGCGCCTTGGCCGCCAGCCTGCCGGCCGAGCTGTTCGAACAGCTGCTTGAGAACGATCTTGGTCGCGCCTTCGAGCATGCGGCCGCCGACCGCCGCGACTTTGCCCGAAATTTCCGCCTCGTAGTCGTAGCGCAGCAGCGTGCCGCGGTCACTGAGTTCTAGCGATACCAGTCCGCTGCCCTTGGCTGCACCGACGCTCGACAGGCCCGAGCCTGCGAGCCGCAGGCGATGCGGCGCCTCGATCTCGCTCAACGCGACCTCGGCGGCGTAGCGCGCCTTGATCATGCCGACGCCCACCGTGACGTCGGCGCGGTAGCGGTTGGGACCGATCAATTCCAACGCGTTGCAGCCGGGGATGACGCGGGCCAGCGCGACCGGGTCGAGCAGCACCGCGAACACTGCCTCGGGCGTGGCCGGCAGCAGGATCTCGCCCTGCGCCGACAGCGCCTTGCCGCCCTTGGCGCTCTTGGGGCTCTGGCCGGCAGCCACGGCCTTGCAGGTCGACGGCATGGCCGCGGCAGCGCTGCCGCGCGATGGCGCCGGGTCGTCCATGCCGATCAGGTCCATCACGCGCGAGGGCGTCAGCGGCAGCACGATGTCGGCACGCCCCAGCGCGTCGGCCACCGCATTGGCGATGCATGGCGGAGTGCTCATGTTGTTGCCTTCGCCCAAGCCCTTGGCGCCGAGCGGCGTGAAGGGGCTCGGCGTTTCCATGTGGAGGATCACCGGGTCGGGCACTTCGCAGGTGGTCGGCACCAGATAGTCGGCGAAGGTGCCCGACTGGAAGCTGCCGTCGGGGCCGTAACGGAACTCTTCCATCAGCGCCGCGCCCAAGCCCTGCGCGAATCCGCCGCGAATCTGGCCGTCGGCCAGTGCCGAGTTGAGCAAAGTGCCGGCGTCGTGCGTGGTGACATAGCGGTCGATGCGCACGCGGCCGGTGTCGCGGTCGACTTCCACCGCGCAGATGTCGAAGGCAAAGCCGTAGGCAGCGGAGGTGTTGACACGGTCCTGCTCATCGGGCGCGGTCAGCTGCGGCGGCGTCCAGAAAGCGGTCTCGCGCAGGCCGGGGTCGGTGCCCGCGGGCAGCAGGCCCGGCGCCCAGTGCGGGCTGGCGGCAAAGCGGGCGAAGGGGAGGCTGCGCCCGGGTGCTTGCTTGGCGTACACCTTGCCACTGGCGAACACGATGTCGGCCGCCGCGCAGTCCAGCGATGCTGCGGCGATGCCCGCCAGTTTGTCGCGTAGCCGCGTGCAGGCCAGGTGCAGCGTGCCGGCCACCGCGCCGGCAAAGCGGCTGGAATAGTTGCCGGCAGCCACTGACCAGGCGTCTTTTTGCGTGTCGAACTCGACGTTGACAGAGACTTCCGACGGCTCCACGCCGAAGACATCAGCCACCACCTGCGCGCACACCGTGCGATGGCCCTGGCCGGCCGGGGACGAGGCGATCACCGCGGTGAGCCCGCCCAGCGGATCGATGCTCACGGTGGCCGCAGCGATGGCGCCGTTCTTTGGGCCGGCCTTGGCGCGCTGTTCGCGCGGTGTCACGGTGGTGATGTAGCCCATGTTCGATACCGAGGGCTCCACGACGGCCGCAAAGCCGATGCCGTAGAGCCTGCCTTCAGCGCGAGCTGCTTGCTGCCGCTGGCGCAGCTCGGCCAGACCGCCATCGCGCGCTGCCATGGCGAGCGCGCTTTGGTAGTCGCCGGAATCGATCAGTGCGCCGGCTGCGGCGCGGTAGGGGAAGGCATTGCTCGCGATGAAGTTACGGCGGTACACGTCCAGCGGGTCAAGTTCGAGCTCGACCGCAATCCGCTGGACCAACCGTTCGAGTGCGAAGTACACCTGCGGCCCGCCGAAGCCGCGCACCAAGCCGCTCGGCGTCTTGTTCGTGAGCACCACGCGATTGCGCACGCGCAGATGTTCGATGGCGTAGGCGCCGGTCAGGCAGCCGTGCATGCGGTAGAAGGTGGCCGGCTCGGGCGCACGCAGGTAGCCGCCGCAGTCGTCGAATTGGTCGAGCGACAGCGCCATGATGCGGCCGTCGCTCTCGACAGCAGCCTTTGCGTGACACAACCGCCCGGTGGCGGAGGTCGCGGCGGTCAGATGTTCGAGCCGGTCTTCTACCCACTTCACCGGTGCGCCCGCCTTGCGTGCCGCCAGACACATCAGCACGGCTGGCGCCATCACTGCCTGCTTGACTCCGAAACTGCCCCCCGAGTCGGCGAAGGTGCGGTGCCGCAGACGGTTGCCGGGCACCTTGAGCGCCATTGCCATCACCGTGTGCAGTGAGAACGGGCCCATGAAGTTGGATTGAATGTCATAGCCGTCCTGCTCGGACACGAACTCGGCTATGACGACGGCGGTCTCGATCGGCGTGCAGGAATTGCGTGGGTAGTGAATGGTGAGCGCCACGTGGCGCGCCGCTGCGTCGAATGCGGCATCTGGGTCGCCGTAGCAGAAGCTGCGGTCGCTCACCACGTTGCTGCCCACGCGCTCATGCAGCACGGGGGCGCCGTCGGCCGCGGCCGATTCGATGTCGACGACCGCGCGCAGTGGCTTGTAGTCGACCTCGAGGAGTTCGAGCGCGTCCTCTGCGAGGTAGCGGCTCTCGGCTACCACCACAGCGATCGGTTCGCCGACGTAGCGCACCTTGTCTATCGCCAGAGTCCATAGTTCCATGGGCTGCTTGACGCCGACGATGAAGGGCTTGGACCAGCGCTGCACGTCGGCACCCGTCAGCACCGCGCGTACGCCGGGCATCGCTTCGGCGCGTTCCGTGCGCACGGCCAACAGCTTGGCGTGCGCATGCGGCGAGCGCAGCACCGCCGCATGCAGCGTGCCGCTGCGCACGGGCGCATCGTCGCCATAGCGGCCCCGACCGGTGAGAAGCGCGCGGTCTTCTACGCGCTGGGCCGGGCGGCCGAGATGGGGACGCGCGAGCGCGTCGACAACAGGACGCACACTCGCCAGCATGGGGTCACTCAGCATTGATGCCCGCGTTGTTCCCCGGCGCCGCGCAGAGGGTCGCCGACACACGCCGTTGAAGCCCGAGGCGGCGGGCACGGGGGATGGATGTGGCCCAGGATCAGCCGACTCGGAGATATGGCAAACGGCGTGTCCAACGCGGGTGACGAGGGCATGTGAAGCTGTCTCCGGCGATCGGGCGAAAAGGGCCATCCAAGAGGAAAGTCTAAAAATAGCCGCGTATCAGGTCAATTAATATGAAATGATCATCCACATCATTCAATCTGATGACGTACAGGCGCGCGATGGAGTTTCGGCAGATTCAGTATTTCGTCTGTCTCTACGAAGAAGGCTCTGTCACGCGCGCCGCCAAGCGATTAAACATCGTGCAGCCTGCGCTGAGCATGCAGATCGCCAAGCTTGAGAAGGAGATAGGCCAGCAGCTGTTCGTGCGCGGTTCGCAGGGCATGCAACCGACCAGCGAAGCACGGCAGATGTACCGTCTCTTCCTGCCCATCCTCGGCGACTTCTCTCGGGCACGCGAACAGGTCATGCAGACCAACGCTGAACTGAACGGGCAGGTGCGCGTCGGCATGATCGCCACCATTGCGCAGGGCGTTCTGGTGGATGCGCTACTGGAGTTTTCTGCCGCGCACCCGAAGGTTGCTCTCTCAATGACCGATGGTTTCAGCGGCACTCTGACCGATGCCGTGTCGGTCGGACACCTCGACGCGGCCGTCATCAACAAGCCGCGCCGGCCGCTGGCGCTCAACACCCAACCGATTTCCGAAGAAGAGTTGCTCGTCGTCACCGGTCCGCAGCATGCGCGGCTGTCAGAGGCGGTGCCGTTTGCCCATTTAGCGCAACTGAAGTTGGTGTTGCCGACGCGTCAGCATGGTTTGCGCGGCATCCTTGAAAGCTTTGCGCAGGCGGAAGATGTCAGTTTGGCGCCGCTGGTCGAAATCGATTCGATTGGCGCCATCCTGAAGCTCGTACACGAGAGCGACTTCTGTACATTGCTGCCGCGAATTGCGGTACGTCGGCAGTTGGACGTCGAGAGCCTCCATGGCCGTTCTATCCAGTCGCCTCGCGTGACAAGGCACATCGTATGTGTCACGAATCCCCGAAGGCCATTGACTCCGGCGGCGTCAGCCTTCATCGCGGTTCTATCGCGCCACATTCGCAAGTCTGCAAATTTTGAAGGGGACTCTCGGCCATTGAGCCTTCTGCACGAGGCTGCCGAGGCGCGGAGACTTCAATAAGCATTTCGGCTGCATCCGATGGATACCCGCGGGTCCGGTAACCGGCGTGCGGCGCGACGTCTGTCAGACGTGATCGAGTGGGAGCGCTGTGGTGTACTTGATCTGTTCCATCGCAAAGCTCGAACTCACGTCAGTAAGCTCTGCCACCTTGATGAGCTTCTTGTAGAAAACGTCGTAGCCGCCGATATCAGGCACGACGACTCGAAGAAGATAGTCAACATCGCCGCTCATGCGGTAGAACTCGAGCACTTCAGGCAACTGCTTCACGCTACGCGCAAACTTGTCTAGCCAAGGGGCATTGTGCTGACTGGTTTTGATCCCTACGAAGACACTCACCGGCAAGTTGACCTTTGCCGGATCGAGAATGGCGACGTGCTGCTTGATGACGGCCCATTCCCGCAACTGCTGTATGCGACGCCAGCAAGGTGTTGTCGACAAGTTGACGCGCGCCGCAATCTCCTGTACCGGAAGCAAAGCGTCCTCCTGTAACAGTAGGAGGATCTTTTTGTCTATTTGGTCGAGTTTCCGTCTGGAATCTGGTTTCATGACAAATCATCCTCGATGTGGCAGGCCTAACGCACAGATCCGCTCGTGCCTTCAAGCTTCCATCAAGGCCCGCGCGACAGAGTCGTACCGGCGCCCTGCACGCGTTGTCAGCGGCTGCGAGGAGGTTTGCCTAGGCGTCTCTACCAAGCCCGCAACCTGATCCTAGCCATTTGCATAAAGCTGAAAGATTATTCTACTTCCGGCCTGCGGCTGAACGTACTTTAGGACCTTTTTCCCGTGCTGATTCGATAAGCTGACTCAGCACGGACGGCCAGACAGGATTCAGGGATGGCTGGCGAAAAGGAGATTCGAGGGTCAAGAAATCAGCGCACCGCCCCCGTGGCACGCCGCAGGGCCGGAGCGCGAACCGCATGAACTTTCAACCAAGGAGACAAGCATGTTGAACAAGCTTCGGTCCACGCCGCGTCGCTGGGCACTGGCGGTCGCACTATGCTGCGCTGCGGTGCCTGCGCAGGCGCAGCAGCAACCGGTCAACCTGACCATCGGCTCGTTCGCACAGGGCTCGAGTTGGTACGTCTATTCGGTCAATCTCGGCGAGCTGCTTCGAAGCGTGCTGCCGCCCGGCTCGACGGTCGATACGCCGCCGCTGGCCGGCGGCCTGGCCAACCCGAAGCTGGTGGACAGCGGCAAGGCCCAGCTCGCTTTCGGCATGGCGGTGGTCGGTAGCTGGGCGCTGGAAGGCCGCAACTCGTTCAAGGAGCCGCTGCCGGAGTTGCGCGCGCTGGTCGGCGGCTGGGACGAGTACTACCTGGTGCCGATCGCGCGGGGCACTGGCTTTTCCCCCGAGCTTGGCGACTTTTTCAAGACCGTGCGGCCGAAGTCGACGGTCACCCTGCTGCAACGCGGCAGCATCGGCGCCTATGGCGGCCAGCAACTGCTCGACCTGGCCGGCGCCGGCGAGGAGCCGCTCAAGGCCCAGGGCGGCGGCTACGAGTACGGCAGCTACGACATGGTCAAGAACCGCTTCGCCGGGGGCAGCGGCGACGTGTTCGTGCATGTCGCCACGCTCGGCCATCCGAGCATCACAGAGATCGCCCAATCGACGCCCGTGACCTTCCTGGAGCCGTCGAAGGCCACGCTCGACGAGATCTCCAAGCGCTACGGCTGGGAAACGCGCGTCTTGCCCAAGGGCACCTTCCCCGGCCAGGACAAGGAGGTGTTGTTGCCGGCGACGACGACGACGCTGTTCGCGAGCACGGCCCTGGCGAACGACCTCGCCTACCTGATCACGAAGACGATCTGCGAGCGCACCGACAAGCTGCGCACCGCGCACAAGGCGCTCGCCGAATTCGACTGCGCCCGCGGCGCTTGGAAGCGCGAGGTCAACGGCTTGCCTCTGCATGCCGGCGCCGAGCGCTATTACCGTGAACGCGGCTGGCTGAAGTGAGCAGCGAAGCGCCGCACTCGGGGGGCGGCGACATGCCGCCGCGCGACTCGCAAGCGACCGAGTCGAGCCGGCTCGTGCTGCGCCGGTGGTCCGACCTGGGCCAGCCGGTCATGCTGATCGCGCTGGCCTGGACGGTGGCGCAGATCGCCTTCGTCTTGCAGCCGTCGATTGACACGCTGACGCAGCGTGCCTTGCACGTCGGCTTCGCGCTGGCGCTGGCGTTCGCGATGTTCGGGCTGGCGGCGCCGGCGCTCTCACCGCGCCGCCTCGGCTGGCTGCTGGTCGGGCTGGTCGCGTTCGCGCCGGCGGCCTACATCGCCTTCAACGCCGCGTACCTGATGGAGGTGCGCGTGCAGGGGCTCGATGCGGTCGAGCCGGCCGAGTACGTGCTCGGGCTGCTGCTGCTGGTTGCCTTGTTCGAGGCCGGGCGGCGCGTGCTCGGGCTCGGCCTGGCGCTGTTCGCGGCGCTGTTCGTCGTCTATTTCTTTGTCGGACCTTTCCTGCCCGGCGATCTGGCGCACCGCTACAGCGGTCTGGAGCGCTTCATTGACATCGAGTTCCTCTCGCTGCACGGCATCTTCGGCGTGCCGGTCGGCGTGTCGGTCTCGACGGTGTTTTATTTCATCCTGTTCGCCGCGGTGTACGACGTCTACGGCGGCGGCAAGATGATCATCGACATCGCCTTCGCGATCACCGGGCGCGCCACGGGCGGCCCGGCCAAGGCCTCGGTGGTGGCCTCGGGTCTGCTCGGCAGCGTGTCGGGCAGCGCGGTCGCCAACGTGATGAGCACCGGCATCTTCACGATCCCGCTGATGAAGCGCGTCGGCTATTCGCCGCGCTTCGCCGGCGCCGTCGAAGCGGCCGCCTCGACCGGCGGGCAACTGGTGCCGCCGGTGATGGGTGCGGCCGCCTTCATCATGGCCGACTTCCTGCAGGTGCCGTACCAGACCATCGTGCTGGCCGCGATCTTGCCCTCGGTCGTCTATTTCCTCGCGTTGCTGCTGATGGTCGACCTGAAGGCGCGCTGCGAAGGCCTGCAGCCGTCGGACGCGCTCATGGGCGAGCGCATCGGCACGGTGCTCGCTGCGCGCGGCCACCTGCTCCTTCCGCTGGCCTGGCTGATCTACCGCGTCGTCGCCGGCCACCCGGTCGAGAATGCGGCGCTTGAGGCCTGTGCTGCGACGATCGCTGTCGGCAGCCTGCGCAGCGGCACGCGGCGTGGCTTGATGGGCATCGTCGAAGCAATGATCGTTTCGGCCGAACGCACGATCAGCGTCGCGCTGCCGTGCGCGGTGGCCGGCATCGTCGTCGCGGTGATCGCGTTCACCGGACTGGGCACCAAGTTCACTGGCCTGATGATCTGGCTGGCCGGCGGCAGCCTGCCGGTGCTGCTGGGGCTGACCATGCTCGCCAGCCTCGTGCTCGGCACCGGCATGCCGACCACTTCGGCGTACATCATGGCCGCGGTGCTGCTGGCGCCGGCGCTGATCGCCGTCGGCACTGAGCCCCTGGCGGCGCATTTCTTCATTTTCTACTTCGCGATTTTGTCGATGGTCACGCCGCCGGTGGCATTGGCGGCGTACGCGGCGGCATCGGTCAGCCGCGCGTCGCCGGCGGCCACCGGCTGGAGCGCGTTCATGCTGTGCGTGCCGGGCTTTCTGATCCCGTTCACCGCCATCGTCCATCCTGGGTTGCTGCTGCTCGGCGACTTACAGGACACCGCGTGGGGCCTGCTCAGCGTGCTGCTCGGTTTCTCGGCCATCAGCTTCGCACTGATCGGCTGGCTGTTGCGCCCGATGGGGGCCGGCTGGCGCGTCTACTTCACGCTGGTCGGGCTTTTGAGCTTGCTGCCCGACGCCGGCTCGACGGCCGCCTGCGTCGTGCTGTTCGGTGTGGGAATCGGCAACCAATGGCTGGGCGCGCGGCGCGACCGTGCAGCGGGCACGACCGCTGCTGAGCCGCGGCCGTCGGCGCGCCGCACCTGAGCGACGGACCGGGGGTGGTCGACGAGGACGTGACATGCAGGACTTCGCCTAAGAAGTCGAGTGAGCCGTCGGGACGCGCTTCCGGTCGGACCGGCGACTTGGTGGTGATTGCCGGCGCGAGGTCTCGACGGCTTCATCCGATCGACCACTGTTGGCTTCGAAGGTAACCAGCAGCCGCTCGAATGTAAGCGGTCATTTGACCGCGCCCTTGCGCCGATGGCGGTCTGCTGATCAGCGGCCGGCCAGTGGTATGCGCCAGGGCAGCAAGGCCTCGAAGTCTTCGACGTTCCTGGCCTTGGGCAGTTCGATGAGCAGCGCCTTGAGGTACTGGTAGCCGTCGATGCCGTTGGCCCGGCAGGTCTGCAGCAGCGAGTACAGGTTCGCGCTGGCGTTCGCGCCGGCCACGG
>NZ_JACDCU010000487.1 GCF_013817365.1 Methylibium sp.
GATGAGCCCGCAGAGCTGGGCATAGCCTTCGCGGTTCATGGCCAGCAGTACCAGGCGGCAGCCGGTCGTGTCGCCATCTGCATGGAGCGTGAACTCGGCTCCGATGAGCAGTTGCAGGGCCGAGCCCTGCTGACGCTGCAGCTTGTGCTCCTCGTGCGCCCGCACCACGCCGGCGACCGAACATTCGTCGGTGATCGCGATGGCCGCATAGCCGAGCTGCGCGGCCCGCGCCACCAGTTCGCCGGGGTGCGAGGCGCCGGTCAGGAAGCTGAAGTTGGAGCGGCAATGCAGTTCGGCATAGGCCGGCAGCCCGGGCTGCGTCAGGTGCGGCGCTGGCGGTGAAGGCGACGCCGGCAAGGGCGTCTTGGGATGGGCCGGCTGCGGCATCGCTTCATCCCCCGCCGGGTCTCCCCGGGAGAGCTGAACGCCCGATTGGAGGGCAGCACCGAAGGTGCGTGGGGCTTGTCATCTCACCCGAACCAGCCGTGAAGAAACCAGGCTCCCGGATCGCGTGCGGCGACAGCGCTGCATCGCTCCCGATAGATCCAGCGCAAGCGGTGATCCGCACCGACGGCGACGTGATAGTCGCGCCGTACCAGGCCGCCATCGAACCAGCCGCCTTCGATGCGCTCGGCACGCGAGCACAGGGCCAGCGGCCCGCCGTGCAGCGGCCGGCCGTAGTCGTCGACGGCGAGAGGCTGCGGCGTGCTCAGCAGCCAGGAGGGGCGGGGCAGGGCAGACGACGCCTCGGCGCTTGCCGGCTTGAGGCCCGCTTCGTCGGTGATCGGCACACCGCGCTGCGCCCGCTCGGGCCGGTGATCGGCCACCGGCATGAAGCGCCGCACCCGCTCGGCTCCGACCCTGGCCACCAGGCGGTCGAGCAGCGCAGCGTGCTCGCCGCCGGTCTGGCCGGGCCCCGTCAGCAGTTCGCCCGGCGTGCCGCCATGCGGCACCGAGCCTTCGAGCGCCAGCCCGAGCTCATAGACCGGCGCGGCCAATGCATGACGCTGCAGGCGCTCGCGCCACAGCAGCGCGAGCTGGTTCATGTCACGGCTCGGTGTGGAAAGCTGCAGGCGCAGCACGGTGTCCGGGAGCGGCTCGCGGCCATGCTCATGCCGCAGCCTCAAGCTGAGCTCGATGGCTGCATGCCACTTCAGTTGCAGCCAACCCCGCAGCGCCGGCAGCAGCGCCTCGACCGTGGCGACGAGCACGGCCGCATCGTCGGCACGCTGCAGCAGCTCGCGGCGGACTTCGAAGCGCTCGGGCGGCATGAACCAGACGCGCGGATCGGGCTGTTCACCATAGGCGCGGTCGAGCGCCACGCTCAGCGCCTTGCCGAGCCGGCGTTGCAACCCGGCGCGTGGCAGACGGCGCAACTCGCCCACGCGCTGCACGCCCAAGGCTTGCAGCAGTTCGGCCTGGCGCGGGGCGATCGGCACCAACTCGGCCAGCGCCGCCACCGGCACGCGGTCGAGCTGGCGCGCGCAAGCGGTGGCGCGCAGCATGCGCCGCCGCGTGATCCCGCTGGTCGCCAGAAGCCAGGCCGCGCTCGCGGTGGGCGCCAGGGCCAGGCGCGCCTGCGCACCGGCCGTTTGCGCCAATGCCACCGCGCGCCGCCACAAGTGCCGCACACCGCCGAACAGCCGCAGCGAGCCCTGCACCTCGAGCAGCACGCCGCTGGGCTGCAGTACCAGGTTGGGCGTCAAGGCGGCCAGCGCCAGGGCCACGGTTTCGACGACCTCGGCTTCGCGCCGCAAGTCGCGCGGGAGCACCAAGAGCTCCGGCGCCAGCGACAAGGCGGTCGCAACGCTCTGGCCGGTCTGCACGCCGAGCGCCCTTGCGGCACGGTTGACGCCGAGCAGCCGGTGCTGCTCGGCCACCGCGACGGCCAGCGTGGCCTCAAACCCCGGGTGCGACCAGCGCAGGGCTTGCAGCGGGAGGTGCGGCAGATGCAGGGCGATCCACAGCATGGCGGGAAAGAACCTTGTTGTTCGGCAGCGGCCGGGCCGAAATCGGCCAGGGGAGGGGCAGTACCAGCGGCGCGGCCATCGGCGGGCCGCGACGCTTGAAGATTTCGACTGTCAGCCGGCGATCGGTGTCGGGCGTGCAGCTCAAACGCAGCGGCGCCGGGCTGCTGAGAGCGCGCGCGCTCGCGGGCCGCAACGCCATCAGCGGCGTGGCGCCCGCCTGTGCCGCCAGATGCAGCCGGCGCAAGTTGAGGCTGGCGACGGGCCCCTGGTTCCACCACAGCACCGCGGCGCAACTCGCGGAGCGCAGCGCCTGCTCTGTGGCCCAGGCGGCGTCGGACATCGTCGCCGGGTCGATGCACACCAGCCGCGGCAGTGCCAGGCCCAGCCCCTGCAGCGCTGCCACGCAGGGCAGTCCCGGCGGCGCCACCCAGACCAGCTCGCGAGAGCCGAGCTCGCGTCGCCCGAAAGTCTGCAGCCAGGGTGCGAGCAACATGAGCTCGCCGCTGGCGGATGCGGGCAACAACAGCTCCGTCAGGCCGGTCAGCGGCCAGCCGCCGCCCGGCAGTTCGACATCGAGCGCGGACCAGCCGGTCGGGGCAGTCGGTGTGGTGGGCGTACCGGCCCTGGCCAACTCGCCGGCCTGCCACAGCGGCAAGCCGAGCCGGGGAGCCAGGTCAGCCAGCGCCCGCGCAGACGCCTGCCGGCGGTTGACGGCACAGGATGACAGGGCGGCGGAGGGCAGCATGGCGAAGGTGAAGCGGGAGGGGTACTGTACATAACAAAGGGGTATCCACTTAGCTCCAGTTAGGCCAAAAGACTGGATGGATATAAGGGGTATCCACTTAGCTCCAGTTAGGCCAAAAGACTGGATGGATATCCAGTTATGCTACGCCTGCTGAGCCAGCTTGGGTAGGGGTCTGACGACGCTGTCGT
>NZ_JACDCU010000488.1 GCF_013817365.1 Methylibium sp.
ATGCAGTGCCCACCGACGAACGCGGTCCGCCCGTCCAGGACGACGATCTTTCGGTGGTCCCTGCGATTGAGCACGCCGATGTTGCGCAAACGCTTGTCGTGGTATCGGACGACCTTGCAGCCTGCGGCCGCAAGCTCCGTGCAGGCGGCTTCGCCCATGGCCTTGCAACCGTTGGCGTCCAGCAGCACGCGGACCACGATGCCCGCCCGAGCGCGCTCTGCCAGCGCGGCGGCAAGCTTCGCACCGAGCTGCCCCTCCTTCCAAAGGAAGGTCTCGAAGTGCACGGATCGCTCCGCTTTCGCGATGGCTTCCAGCAGTACGTCGAAGAAATGCCCGTTCTCGAGCACCTCGACCGTGTTGCCTGAAAGGCAGGTGCCATGCGTCAGGCCGCTCAGCGAGGTGACGAGGCGGTCGATGGGCTCGCGGCTCACGACCGACAACTTCGGATCGCCATGACGCTTGACCGACCAAATCACCAGCGTCAGGACCACCACCACGAACAGCAGAACCGCGGCCAGTGCGACCAGCAGCACGCCGCCCGGTGAGCTCATCCAGTCAGGCATCGCGGCAGTGACCGCAGGAAGGCGCAGGCATCATCGTCCTGCGATGGTAGGCGGGAGCCGCCGGACCCTGTTGCCAACGGCGCATGTTTACTCGGAATAGCGTGTCGTCTCGTTCATCTCACCGCAGCGAAGGCGCCGAACTGTCGCCACGGCGCCAATGTGCGCGAGAAAGGCAGCCACACATGTCACGGCAGGCCGGTGTGCCGTGCGGTGTGACGAGCTCGGCGGCGGTGCGCGACTTACCATGCGCACGCGCGCCATGGCGCTTCGAACACGAACCCGATGTCGGCCACAGCCCCCGTAGCGGTCAGCAGATCGACCCAGCCCGTAGCGAAGAGCTCGAGCCTCGCCGGCGCGGCTTTCTGGACGCTGGTGCGGCGCGCCAACATCCTGGCGCTTTGCGTTTGCGTGCTGTTCTTCGTTCTGTTCCACGTGCTCGGCTCGCCGATTCTCGCGTGGTTCAACGTTGTCGGCGTCGCCATCTACGCCTCGGCCTATGTGCTCATTCTGCGGCGGCGAAACGCGACGGCGATCTTCCTGATGTGGGCCGAGGTCCTGAGCCACGCGACGATCGGCACCGTGTTGTTGGGGTGGGAGAGCGGCTTTCACTACTTCCTGTTGATGTTCATTCCGGTCATCGGCATGGGCAAGTCGCCGCGCCTGGTCATTGCGCTGTTGGGGTTGCTGCTTGCCTGCTACCTCGGCCTGGACGCGTTCTCACTTCAGCGCGGGCCGATCTCGCCCTTGCCGTCCGCCAGCCTCATGACGGTGAAGTGGATCAACATCGTCATCGTCTTTTCCATGTTCGCGAGCCTGGCGTATTTTTATCGCGGCACCATCCTTCAGGCCCAGAAGCGCCTGCACCTGATGGCCACGCGCGACCCGCTCACGGGCTTGGCCAACCGCCAGCACTTCCAGACCCTGGCCGAACACGAGGTGACGCGCAGCCGCCGGTCCGGCGAGCCGGTCGGGCTGGTGATGGCTGACGTCGATTTCTTCAAGCGGATCAACGACCGGCACGGCCACGACGCCGGCGACACGGTGCTGGGCCACATCGGCGACACGCTGCTGCGCACGGTCCGCGATCAGGACATCGTCGCGCGGTGGGGCGGCGAGGAATTTCTGATGCTGCTGCCGAACACCGACGCGGCGGGCGCGCGCGTGGTGGCGGAGCGAATCCGCCGCTCCGTCGGCTCGTTCGAGGTCGCGCACGAGGGGCAGGGGATCGCCTCCACGCTGTCGTTCGGCACCACCACCGTGCGGCCCGAGGAATCGCTGTCCGAGGCGTTGCGGCGCGTCGACGGCGCGCTCTATCGCAGCAAGGCCGAAGGGCGCAACCGCGTCGTCAGCGAGTGAGGCCCCCTGGGGGCGTTGTGCTCAGGCGCTCGAGCGGCGCCGATAGTCGGCGAAACGAAAGCGCGGCCCCGGCCCGCTGATCCACGGCTCGCTGCCCTCTTCGATGAAAGCGGCGCGATCCCACGCAGGGAAGAAGGTGTCGCCCTCGAAATCGGCGTCGATCTCCGTCAGCAGCAAGCGGTCTGCCAGCGGCAATGCCTCGGTGTAGATCTGCGCGCCGCCGATCACGAACACCTGCGGCGCGCCCTCGGCCAGCCGCAGCGCGCCGTGCAGCGACTCAGCGGTTTCGGCGCCTGGCGCCAGCCACTGCGGGTTGCGGGTGATGACGATGCTGCGCCGGCCGGGCAGCGCCCTCCCGATCGAGTCCCAGGTCTTGCGGCCCATGAGGATCGGCGCGCCGAGCGTCGTGCGCTTGAAGCGCTGCAGGTCCGCCGGCAGGTGCCACGGCATGGTGCCGCCCTGGCCGATGGCGCCGTTGCGTGCGACCGCCGCGACCAGCACCAACTCCATCACACGGCCACCGGCGCCTTGATGGCGGGGTGCGGGTCGTAGCCGAGCACTTCGAAATCCTCGACCTCGTAGTCGAAGAGGGAGGCGGGACGGCGCTTGATGTTCAAGCTCGGGTAGGGCCGCGGTTCTCGGGTGAGTTGCCGCTCGACCTGCTCGCGGTGGTTGCTGTAGAGGTGGCAGTCGCCGCCGGTCCAGATGAAATCGCCGACTTCCAGATCGCATTGCTGCGCCAGCATGTGCGTGAGCAGCGCGTAGCTGGCGATGTTGAAGGGCACGCCCAGGAAGATGTCGGCGCTGCGCTGGTAGAGCTGGCAGCTCAGGCGGCCGCGGGCCGAGGCCGCGTCGGGCGGCGCCACGTAGAACTGGAAGAAGGCATGGCAGGGCATCAGCGCCATCTTCGGCAGGTCGGCCACGTTCCAGGCACTCACGATGATGCGGCGCGAGTCGGGGTTGGTCTCGAGCTGCCGGA
>NZ_JACDCU010000489.1 GCF_013817365.1 Methylibium sp.
CACCTTCGCGGGGCGCAAGGTGGCCGAAGGCAAGCTCTGGCTCGATCTCGAATACCGCATCGAGAACGGCCAGCTGCTCGGTGAGAACAAGATCCGGCTCGACGACTTCCGGCTCGGAGAACGCGTTGCAGCGCCCAACGCGCTCGACGTGCCGCTCGATCTGGCCGTGGCGCTGCTCACCGACGCGCAGGGCCGCATCGACGTGGCGGTGCCCGTGCGTGGCAATGTCGGCGACCCCGAATTCGACATCGGCACGCTGGTGCGCGAGGCGCTCGGCAGTCTGCTCAAGCGCGTGGTCACGGCGCCGTTTCGCGCCCTCGGCCGGCTGTTCGACGGCAAGGACGGCGACGAGCAGCTCGCCGAGATCGAGTTCCGGGTCGGCAGCGACGCGCTGGCGCCGCCGCAGCGCGAAAAGCTCGAAGAAGTGGGGCGCGCCCTCGCGGAGCGACCCCGGCTGCAGCTCGCCGTGAACGGCACGTATGCCGCCGAGCGCGACACGCAGGCGCTGCGCCGACGGGCGGCACGCCGCGAGTTGGCACGCGTGCTCGGCGACGAACCGGCCGCAGGCGAATCGCTGGGGCTGATCGCGTTCGGAAGCGAACGCACGCAGCGCGCACTCGAAAAGCTGCTGGTCGAACACGCCGGCGAACAGGCGCTGCGCGACCTGCGTGCCGCGCCGCCCCAGCCAGCGGCTGCAGCCAGCGCAGCGGAGCCGAGCACCGGCCGCCCGGGCGGTGCGCAGCCCGATGAGTTGTACCGCGCCATGTTCGAGCGCATCGCCCAGAGCTTTCCCCTGCCCGACGCAGCCGTGCAACGGCTCGCGGCGCGACGTGCCGACGCGATACGCGACTACCTGATCGGCACGGCCGGCGCGCCGGCCGATCGGGTGACGATCGGGCCGATCCGGTCCGTGGAAGAGGCGCAGGGCCGCACCGTCAGCACGAGGCTGACACTCGACGCAGTGGCGCCGCCAACAAGCTCAGCAAACACGGACAGCGGTGCAGCGTTGCGGTGACGCCGGACGCATCGCTCTGCGGCAGCAGCGCTGCCGACGAGGCCCGTCTCGTTCCATGAAAGCGCTCAGATGGCTCGTTGATTCACACGCCTGGACAGTTCGTCGGCGCTTTCCTTGCGTTCGCTGTACCGATCGACCAGGTACGGGCTGACGTCGCGCGTGAGCAGCGTGAACTTGACCAGTTCCTCCATCACGTCGACCACGCGCTCGTAGTAGGCCGAGGGCTTCATGCGCCCGGCCTCGTCGAACTCGAGGAAGGCCTTGGCGACCGAGGACTGGTTGGGGATGGTGATCATGCGCATCCAGCGGCCGAGCACGCGCATCTGGTTGACGGCGTTGAAGGACTGCGAGCCGCCCGAGACCTCCATCACCGCGAGCGTCTTGCCCTGGGTCGGGCGCACCGCGCCGAGCGCCAGCGGGATCCAGTCGATCTGCGCTTTCAGGATGCCGGTCATGGCGCCGTGCCGCTCCGGTGAGCACCAGACCATGCCTTCGGCCCAGAGTGCAGCTTCGCGCAGCTCCTGCACCTTGGGGTGGCTGTCAGGCGCGGCGTCGGGCAGCGGCAGGCCGGCGGGATCGAAGATGCGCGTCTCGCCGCTCATCGCCCGCAACAGCCGGGCGGCCTCGAAGGTGAGCAGGCGGCTGTAGGAACGCTCGCGCAGCGAGCCGTAGAGCAGCAGGAAGCGCGGCGCGTGGGTCGAGCTGGCGGCAGCGGCGAACCGCTCGTTCGACGGCGCATCGAAGCACTCCTCGGCGAGTTGAGGAAGCTCGCCGAGGTTCGGGTTCGCGGCTTCGGGCAAGGGCGATTCAGCGGTCACGGCCAGACTGAGGGGCGGGTGAGAAGTGGGCACGTCGGGGATCTCGGGGACTCGGTCTTGAAGGAGGTCGGCGCCAAGCATAGGCCCGGCACTTTCGGTGGGAAGTGACTATCGGCTCTTGCCGGTATCCAATGCTTCCAATATTATCGAAACATGGAAGAACACGATGTTGTCAAGTCCTTGGCCGCACTTGCACAGCCTTCGCGCTTGCGGGTGTTCCGCTCGCTGGTGGTCGCGGGCCCCGACGGGCTCACGCCCGGGGCGATGTCCGAAGAACTGGACGTGGCGGCCACCACGCTGTCCTTTCACCTCAAGGAACTCACGCACGCCGGCCTGATTTCGCAGGAGCGCGACGGCCGTCACCTGATCTACCGCGCGGCCTTCGGGCGCATGAACGCCCTGCTCGGCTACCTCACGGCGCATTGCTGTGAGGGCCAGCCCTGCGAGGTCGAGGACGCGGGTTGCACGAACTGCTGAACAACCCCAAGGAGTCGCGATGAGCGAGAAGACGTATCAGGTGCTGTTCGTCTGCACCGGCAACTCGGCGCGTTCGATCCTGGCCGAGGGCCTGATGAACCACGCTGGCGTCTTCGTTGCCCACTCGGCCGGCAGCCGGCCCAGCGGCACGGTCAACCCCTTCGCCCTTTCGACCTTGCGCGACCTGCGCCTGCCCACCGAGGGCTACCGCAGCAAGAGCTGGGAAGAGTTCGCCGGCCCCGAAGCACCTGCGCTCGACTTCGTCTTCACCGTCTGCGACAACGCGGCCGGCGAGGTCTGCCCGGTATGGCCGGGCCAGCCGGTGACGGCGCACTGGGGCGTGCGCGATCCGGCGGCCTTCGAGGGCAGCGACGCCGAGAAAGCGAAGGTCTTCATGGACACCGCCGTCACGCTCAAGCGGCGCATCGAGCTGATGTTGGCACTGCCGCTGGACAAGCTCGACACCATGGCGATCCGGCGCGAGGTGCGCGAGATCGGCACGCGCTGAAGCTCCAACATGAACTCCGGATTGCCGTGCGCGCGTTCGGAGTGAGCAAAGCCGTGGGCGGGCGCAGCGGCGCTGCAC
>NZ_JACDCU010000490.1 GCF_013817365.1 Methylibium sp.
GCTGGATGCAGCGCGCCAGCGGCGGCCACCTGTTGTTGGCCGATGCCCAGGGCAGCGTGTGGAACGGCAGCGCCGTGGCGGTGCTGGCCGGCGGCAGCGACAGCCGCGAGGCGCGCTCACTGCCCGGGCGCCTGCAATGGACCTTGCGCCCGGCCGGCCTGGCGCTGGCGCTGCGGCTGGAACACGCGTGCTGCCTGAACGGCCGGCCGGTCATCACCGTCCGGCCCGGTTGGGGCCGGATCACGACCACGCTGCAAGCCCGGCAGGGCTGGATCGGCCAGTGGCCGGCCGAGTGGCTTTCCGGCCTCGGCACGCCCTGGAACACCCTGCAGCTCGGCGGCAGCCTGCGCCTGAGCTCGCCGTCGGGCCTGAGCGTGCAATGGGTGCAGGGGCGCTGGCTGGTCGAGGGCCGCGCGGCGCTGGAACTGATCGACGTGGCCTCGAGCATCACCACGCTGGAGACCCTGGGCAGCTACCGCTTCGAGGTTTCGGGCGACCCGGCAAGCGCCGGCACCACCCAACTCGACCTCGGCACCACCGAGGGCGCGCTTCAGCTCACCGGCCAAGGCACGCTCGGCCCGGGCGGCCTCGATTTTCGCGGCGAGGCACGCGCCGCCACCGAAGCCGATCGACCGGCCCTCGACAACCTGCTGAACATCATCGGGCGGCGCGACGGCGCCCGGTCCGTCATTTCAATCGGATGATCATGAGCCTTCTTGTTCCCACACCGCCCGGCACCAGCCTCCCGGCACGCGCACTTGCGACGGCCTGCGCGCTGGCGCTGCTGCTGGCGGCCGCCGCGCCGTTCGCGCTGGCGCAGCAGGCGCCTCGCGGGCCTTCGCGCGAGCCGGTGACGCTCAATTTCGTCAATGCCGAGATCGAAGGCGTGGCGCGTGCCATGGGCGCCATCCTGGACCGCCAGATCATCGTGGACCCGCGCGTCAAGGGCCAGATCACGCTCTACAGCGAGCAGGCACTGCCGCCGCGCGAGGCGTATCTGAACTTCCTCGCGGCGCTGCGCGGCCTGGGTTTCACAGTGGTCGAGGTGGCCGGGCTGCTCAAGGTGGTGCCCGAGGCCGACGCCAAGCTGCAGACCGGCACGGTGTCCATCGGCGACTCCGTGTCACGGCGAGGCGACCAGATCATCACGCAGATCTTCCGGCTGCAGCACGAGAGCGCCAACAACCTCGTCACGGTGCTGCGCCCGCTGATCAGCCCGAACAACACCATCAATGCCAACCCGGGCAACAACACGCTGGTCATCACCGACTACGCCGACAACCTGCAGCGTCTGGCCAAGATGATCGCGGCCATCGACGTGCCCAACGCCACAGACGTCGAGGTTCTGCCGCTCGCCTATGCGGTCGCCGCCGACCTGGCGCCTGTCGTGCAGCGCCTGTCCGAATCGCCGGGTGCGCCCGGTGCGCCAGGATCGGCCAATGCGCTGGCCGTGATGGTCGATACCCGCACCAACTCGCTGCTCGTGCGGGCCTCGAACCGGGCCAAGCTCGCGCAGGTACGCGCACTTGTGGCCAAGCTCGACCAGCCGGGCGCCAACGGCACCGGCGGCAGCGGCATCTACGTGGTCTACCTGAAGAACGCTGACGCCACACGCTTGGCTCAGGTGCTGCGGGCTGCCTTTGCCACCGACGCGCGCGGCGGCGGCGGCGGACAGACCGGCCCCATCACCGGCCAGACGCAAAGCCAACCGCAGGGTCAACAGCAGGCGTTCGGCGGCACCAATGCGCTCGGGGGGCAAAACGCGACCGGTGCTTCGCAGCAGTCCACGAGCCCGGTCAGCGCCGCGGCGGCGCCCTCCACAGGCGGTTTCATCCAGGCCGACCCGGCCACCAACTCGCTGATCATCACCGCACCCGATCCGCTGTACCGCCAACTGCGTGCGGTGATCGACAAGCTCGACGAGCGCCGCGCCCAGGTTTACGTGGAGACCTTGCTGGTGGAAGTCAACGCCACCAAGGCGGCCGACGTGGGCGTGCAGTGGCAGGGCCTGATCGGCAACAGCGGCGACAAGTTCGGTGTACTGGGCGGCACCAACTTCGGCACCGGCGGCAACAACATCCTCAATCTATCGCTTGCTGCGGCCGGGGCCGGCGGCAGCGCCACGGGCGGCAGCTCGCTGCCGCTGCCCAGTTCGGGCCTGAACCTGGGGATCATCCGCAAGTACGGCGGCATCTACACGCTGGGCGCGCTGGCGCGCTTCCTGGAAACCAACGCCGACGGCAACATTCTTTCCACGCCCAACCTCGTGACCTTGGACAACGAGGAGGCCAAGATCGTGGTCGGCCAGAACGTGCCCTTCGTGACCGGCTCCTTCACCGGCGTCGGCGGCGCCGGCGGAACCGTCAATCCGTTCCAGACCATCGAGCGGCAGGACGTCGGCATCACCCTGCGCGTGAAGCCGCAGATCGGCGAAAACGGCACGGTGCGCATGGTCATCTACCAGGAAGCCTCGAGCGTCGTGAACCAGAACGTCTCGCAAGGCGTGGCCGACGCCACCGCCGGCCTGGTGACGAACAAGCGCTCGATCGAAACCACCGTGGTCGTCGACGACGGCGACATCCTGGTACTCGGCGGCCTGATGCAGGACCAGTTCCAGAACAACCAGGACAAGGTGCCCGGGCTGGGCAACCTGCCCTACGTCGGCGGTCTCTTCCGCAACGAGAACCGTACCCGGACCAAGAGCAACCTCATGGTGTTCCTGCGTCCGGTGGTGATCCGCGACGCCAATGCCGGCACCAACCTGACGCTCGACCGCTACGACCTCATCCGCGGCCAGCAGCAAAACAGCCAGCCCGAGCCGCGCGCGCTGCTGCCCATCAACGAAGCGCCGGTGCTGCCGCCGCTGCGCGCACCCGGCGCG
>NZ_JACDCU010000491.1 GCF_013817365.1 Methylibium sp.
GCCTTCGTCCGGCGCGGCCGGCGCGACGGTCGGGCGGTGGCGGAACCAGCGCCGCGGGGCGGCCGGGGTGGCGCAGGCCGGTCGGCCCACCGCCGCGCAGGCGAAGCCGTGGATGTCGTCCACGATCGGCCCGACGCATTCGACCGAATAGTCCTGCTTGGCCAGCGGGCCGAAGTCGGCCAGGTGGTCGGCCGAATAATTGATGCCGCCCACGAAAGCCAGCCGGCCGTCGATGACGACGATCTTGCGGTGCATGCGCCGCAGCACATTGAGCCGCTTGCCGAGCACGCGCCAGATCGGGTCGAACACGTGAAGATGCACGCCGGCGGCGGTGAGCGCTTCGATGAAGCTGGGGCTCAGGTCGTGCGAGCCCCAGCCGTCGATGGTCAGATCGACCTGCACGCCGCGCCGGGCGGCGGCGATCAGCGCCGCATGCAGGGCCAGGCCGACCTTGTCCTCGAACAGAATGAAGGTCTCGATCAGCACCTCGCGCTCCGCGGCCTCGATCGCGGCGAACACGGCGGGGAAGAACGCCTCGCCGTTCTCGAGCAGCCGAAAGCGGTTGCCGTCTTTCCAGTGGAATTTCATAAGGTCACCTCGGCCGCCAGCGGCGCATGGTCGGACAGGTGCGACCACGGCCGGGGGGGGAGCCTGACCGGCCGGTGCCCGGCGACGTTGCGCACATAGATCCGGTCGAGCTGCAGCAGCGGCCAGCGTGCCGGAAAGGTGCGGGCGGTCGTGCCGTGAGCGTGCTGGAACACCTCGACCAGGCCGGCGCAGCGGTCGAGCACACGGTGCGCGCGCACCCGCCAGTCGTTGAAGTCGCCGGCGATCAGCAGTGCCGCATCGGTCGGAATCTCGGCGTCGATCATGTGGCACATCAAATCGAGCTGGTGGCTGCGCTGCGACTCCCTCAAGCCGAGGTGTACGCACATCGCATGCACTTCCCTGGGCGCGCCCGGCACGTCGAGCACGCAGTGCAGCACCCCGCGCTTCTCGGGGCCGTGGACCGAGACGTCGCGATTCTCGTAGCGCAGGATCGGAAACTTCGACAGCACGGCATTGCCGTGGTGGTCGCCGTTCGGATAGATCGCGTTGCGGCCGTAGGCGAACGCGCCCCAGATGGTGTCGGCGAGGAACTCGTAATGGGGCGCCGCCTTCCAGCCCTTCACGCGTTTGGCGTGCATTTCGTGCGTGCCCATCACTTCCTGCAGAAAGACGACGTCGGCCCCAACGGTGCGAACCGCTTCGCGCAGCTCGTGCAGGATGAACTTGCGGTTGAAGAAACTGAAGCCCTTGTGGGTGTTCACCGTCAGGACGCGCAGGGTCGGAAAGGCCGGGGTCGTCGACATCGAGGGGGTAGCGAGGGATTCGCAGGAAAAAGCGTTGGATGACCGGCAATCATCGCGCTTTCCGAAAGACGGGTGCAGGGCGCGCGATGCCGCAGCCGCGGCAAGACTGCCAAGCGGGCAAAGACTCACAAGAATCCCACGCGCAAGGCGTCGCGGATGTTCGCTATCGCACCGTGACGGGCGCAGTGAGGCGCAGGCGCCCGGGCGTCTTTCCTCGGGCGGCCAAGGACAACCGGATGAGACGGGTTTGCCGGGGCGCAATGGCACTGCTGCGCAGTGCGGACGCTCTCAGGGCATCAACGCGCCGAGCGGCCGGCTTCGTGGACTGCCCCGAAGAAATGGCGGAACACGTCAGGCTCGTTGACTTCGCGAATCGCCAAGCCGCCGAGCACTTCGCGGAACGGCTCCGATGGCGGGGGCGGCTCGAGCTCGGCGGGCAAGGTCGCCGCCCAGCCGCCGGGAGTGCTCGGGCGCTGCGCTGCGCTGTGGCGCTCGCCGAGCATCACGAGCCGCTGGGCCAGCGAATCGGCGAGCGAAGGCAGCTCTTCCCATTCGAGCGCGTCTGCCGACCAGATCGTGGGCTGCCGCGCCGTGTCCTGGCGCGCTGGGTAAGGAGCAAAGGCAGGAGGGGCACGACGTGACATGGCAGGTACAGCGGGTGGGTAGGATTTGAAAGATACCGGCACATTCGCTGCGCTGACCCACCGAAAAGGAGCGCGATCACCGGGTAATTGCGGTAGGGCACGTCGCGCTGGCGCAGTCCTTCACGGATTGCCGGCACGAGCCCGTTCGAGGCGGGCAAGGTCCCGCCGCCTCGGCGCACGGCGGCCAAGCTTGGCTGATGCGGCCACACGGCTGTGCTCGGGCGCAGAGGAAAATCAGGCGATGCCCGGATGTCCGCCACCGCTCCCTCAGCAGTCGATCACCCCGCCGCGCGTTCGCGGCGTGCCGGCTGACCCGCAGAAGTTCGCCGTGAGCGTGGCGCCCAGCCGCATCGACGGCCAGGGCGCCTTTGCCGCCGAACCGATACCGGCACGCCGCAAGATCGGCGAGATCCGCGGCGAGTCGATCAGCGTGCGCGAGGCACGCCGGCGTGCGCGCGGACAGGCGCGCATCATGATCGTGGAGGTGTCGCAGCGCCGCGCGGTCGACGCCTCCCGCTCGGGCGACGCGCTGCGCTTCGTCAACCATTCGTGCGCGCCGAATGCCACGCTGCGCATTCGCCAGGGCCGCGTCGAGATCTACGCGCTGCGCGACATTGCGGCGGGCGAGGAACTGGGCGTGAACTACGGCGAGAGCCACCACGGGGGCCGGCTGCGCTGCCGCTGCGGGGCGCCCGGCTGCGCCGGACGCTTGTGAGCTTCGGCAGCTGAAGACTCGCCGGGTAACCCGGCCCCGTGAATCGCATGAGCGCCCGTTTTTCATCGACATGCCGGCACGCCGCGTCTTTGGCGATGGCCCGCCGGCGTGAACGACGGCGCGCACAGGCCGTGCACAAGACCTTGCGCACCTGCGCAACGCCGTA
>NZ_JACDCU010000492.1 GCF_013817365.1 Methylibium sp.
CCGGCATCGGCCCGCACGTTGAAGCCGATGATCACCGCCTTGGACGCGATGGCGAGGTTGACGTCGCTCTCGCTGATGCCGCCCACCGCCGCGTGCACGATCTGCACCTTGACCTCGGCCGTGCTGAGCTTGAGCAGCGAAGACGCCAGCGCCTCCTGCGAGCCCTGCACGTCGGCCTTGACGATCAGCGCCAGGGTCTGCGCCTGGCCCTCACCCATGTTCTCGAACATGTTCTCGAGCTTGGCGGCCTGCTGCCGGGACAGTTTGACGTCGCGGTACTTGCCCGAGCGGAAGGTGGCGATTTCTCGGGCGCGCCGCTCGTCGGACAGCACCATGAATTCGTCGCCGGCCTGCGGCACTTCGGTGAGGCCCTGGATCTCGACCGGAATCGAAGGGCCGGCCTCGGTGGCGGCCTTGCCGTTCTCGTCGAGCATGGCGCGCACGCGGCCGTAGGTCGAGCCGGCCAGCACGACGTCGCCGCGCTTGAGCGTGCCCGACTGCACCAGCACCGTGGCGACCGGGCCGCGGCCCTTGTCGAGTTGGGCTTCGATGACCAGACCCTTGGCGGGTGCATCGACTTGCGCCTTGAGCTCGAGCACTTCGGCCTGGAGCAGTACCTGTTCGAGCAGCGTGTCGACGCCCTGACCGGTCTTGGCCGATACCGACACGAAGGGCGAGTCGCCGCCGAAGTCTTCTGGAACGACCTGCTCGGCGATCAGCTCGCTGCGCACACGCTCGAGGTTGGTGCCGGGCTTGTCGATCTTGTTGATGGCCACGATCAGCGGCACGCCCGCCGCTTTGGCGTGATGGATCGCCTCCTTGGTCTGCGGCATCACGCCGTCGTCCGCCGCGACCACCAGGATCACCAGGTCGGTGGCCTTGGCACCGCGCGCACGCATCTGCGTGAAGGCTTCGTGGCCAGGGGTGTCGAGGAAGGTGATCATGCCGCGCGGAGTTTGCACGTGGTACGCGCCGATGTGCTGCGTGATGCCGCCCGCCTCGCCCGCCGCGACCCGCGAGGTGCGGATGTAGTCGAGCAGCGAAGTCTTGCCGTGGTCGACGTGGCCCATCACTGTGACGACCGGCGCACGCGACTCGACCGCCACGTCGCTCGTGGTGACGTCTTCTTCGAGGAAGGCATCCGGATCGTCGAGCTTGGCCGTGAAGGCCTTGTGACCCATCTCCTCGACGAGGATCATGGCCGTTTCCTGGTCGAGCTGCTGGTTAATGGTGACCATCTGGCCCAGCTTCATCAACTGCTTGATGACCTCGGAGGCCTTGACCGACATCTTGTGGGCCAGGTCGGCCACCGAGATTGTTTCGGGCACGTGCACTTCATAGACCTGCGCCTCGGCCGGCGCGACGTAGCTCGATGCCCCCTCGCTGCGGTCGCCGCCGCGGCGTCCGCCGCGCGGAGCCTTCCAGCCGCCACGGCCGCCATCGCTGCGGCCCTTCAGCGCAGCGCGCTTCTTGGCCGCATCGTCGGCCCAGCTCGACGAGAGCTTCTCCGACTTGACGGACTTCTTGTCGCCTGGCTTGGCCGTGCCCGGGGCGCCGGGCGCGCCCGTGCCCGGCTTGGCGGTCGGCTTGTGAATCGTGCCCTTGATCTCAGCGGCCTTCGGCTTTTCCTCCTCCGGCTTCTTGGCGATCATCACCTTCTTGGGCGCGTTCATCATCGCGCGGATAGCGGCAGCCTCGGCCTCGGCCGCCTTGCGGCGGTTGCTCAGATCGGTGGCACGCTGCTTTTCCTCGGCCTCGATGTCGGCAGCCTTGACCACGCGCACCATCGGCTTGGGCGGTTCGGCCGGCGGTGCGGGTGCTGCTGCGGCCTCGGCCGCCTGAGACGCCGCGGCGGCGGCCTTGGTCTTCTTGACCGCAGGCGCCGCAGCAGCCGCGGCCAGCGCGACGGCGGCTTCCTGAGCGGCGGCTTGCTGCCTCGCCTCGGCCACCTCGCGTTCGGCGCGCTCCTGCTCTTCGCGCAGGCGGCGCTTCTCGGCCATCTCTTCTTCTTGGCGGCGCAGCAGCTCGGCCTGGCGATTGGCTTCTTCCTCGCGCTTTTGCAGTTCGGCTTCGTCGATCACCGGCTCGCTGGGCGCGGCTTCCTCGATCGGCACCGGCGGCGCGTCGTCGCGCTTGATGAACGTGCGCTTCTTGCGCACCTCCACCTGGATCGTGCGCGCCTTGCCCGAGGCATCGGCCTGCTTGATCTCGGTGGTCGACTTCTTGGTCAGGGTGATCTTCTTGCGCTCGCTGCTGCCGGTACCGTGCGCAGTGCGCAAGTAGTCGAGCAGGCGCTCCTTGTCGGCTTCGGTCAGGGCGTCATCCGTCGAGGCCTTCGCGACGCCGGCGGAATGGAGCTGCTCAAGCAGCGTCGCAGCCGGGCGGTTCAGCTCGGCGGCCAACTGTGCGACGGTAGTCACGGCCATGTGTGGGTGTCCTTGGTAGAGCGGTAACTTGGGCGAGGGCGGCTAGGGGGCGGCAGCTCAGACGGTGAACCAGTGCTCGCGCGCCTTCATGATCAGCGCCTTGGCGTCGTCATCGGGCATGCCGGTCAGCTCGGTCAGCTCGTCGACGGCCAGATCGGCCAGGTCGTCGCGCGTGCCGATGCCGCTCGCCGTGAGCTTGGCGATCGTTTCAGCGTCGAGCCCGTCGAGGTCCCGCAAATCCTGCGAGACCGCTTCGAGCTTTTCTTCCTGCGCGATCTCCATGGTCAGCAGCGCGTCCTTGGCGCGGGTGCGCAGCTCGTGCACGGTGTCCTCGTCGAAGGACTCCATGTCGAGCATTTCTTGCAGCGGCACGTAGGCCACTTCCTCAAGGCTGGTGAAACCCTCGGCGATGAGGATGTCGGCCACTTCGACGTCAACGTCAAGCTTGT
>NZ_JACDCU010000493.1 GCF_013817365.1 Methylibium sp.
CGCAGGTCGGTCGTCAGCACGATGTTGCTGCCCCCGCCGAGCACGAACTTCGGGCGTCGCGCGAGTGCGGGCGTGGCCAGCACGCGGCGCACATCGTCCTCGCTTCGCACGCGCACCAGCCGCTCGGCCAGCGCGGGCAGGCCGAAGCTGTTGTAGGGCCTCAGGCTGACCCTGTTTTCCACGGCGAGCGTGACGGACATGGCAGAATTTTCGCCCATCCCCTCTTATCCTTGGCTTTCAACCGAGCGCACAAAAATGCCCAGCTTCGATACCGTGCTCGAACCCGACCTCGTCGAGGTGCGCAATGCCGTCGACCAGTCGGCCAAGGAGATCGGCACGCGCTTCGATTTCAAGGGTAGCGGCGCCAAGGTCGAGCTGTCCGACAAGGGCAAGGACAAGGAAATCACGCTCTACGCCGACAGCGAATTCCAGCTCGGGCAGGTGATGGACATCCTGACCCTCAAGCTCACCAAGCGCAGCGTCGATGCGCGCTTTCTCGACACCAGCGCCAAGATCGAGAAGATTGGCGGCGACAAGGTCAAGCAGGTCGTCAAGATCAAGGCCGGCATCGACACCGAAACCGCCAAGAAGATCCAGACGCTCATCAAGGGCAACAAGATGAAGGTGCAGGCCGCCATCCAGGGCGATGCGGTGCGCGTCACCGGCACCAAGCGCGACGATCTGCAGGCGGCGATGGCGCTCATCCGCAAGGAAGTGGCCGACGTGCCGCTGTCCTTCGACAACTTCCGCGACTGACCCCCGATGCGCCGGCTGCTGCTGCTCTCGGCCATGACACTGGCCGCTGGCGGTGCTGCCGCGCAGCCCGCAACTTCGCCGGCCCGGCCGGGCACGTCGCTTCCAGCGGTTGTAGCGCCCGCCATGGCGACGGCCTCCGCGTCGCAAACGCCGCCGGCCCGCGTCGCAGTAGTGACCGCCCAGAGAGTCGCCTTCGCAGGCAGCATGGGCGAGCGCGCGCTGCTGGTGATCGACGGCGCCGCGCCGCGGGCCATCGCGATCGGCGCGGCGCTCAAAGGCGTGCGGCTGCTCAGCGTGAACGGCGCCGAGGCGGTGATCGAGGTCGATGGCCAGCGTGAGACGCTGCGCCTCGGGGCTGCGGCGGTGAACCTGGGCGGCACACCCAGCCCGGGCGGCGGCAGCCGGATCACGATCAGCGGCGATGCATCGGGACACTTTCAGGCCAACGGCCAGATCAACGGCCGCAGCGTCACCTTCCTGGTCGACACCGGCGCCACGCTCGTCTCGATGAGTCAGGCCGAGGCCGAACGGCTGGGTCTGCCCTACCAGAAAGGCCAGCGCATCGGCCTGCGCACTGCGAACGGCGACACGGTCGGCTGGCGCATTGCGCTCGACTCGGTGCGCCTGGGCGACGTGGAGGTCTTCAACGTGGAGGCAGTGGTGCAGCCGGCGCCGATGCCCTTCGTCCTGCTCGGCAACAGCTTCCTGACGCGCTTCCAGATGAAGCGCGAGAACGACACCCTGACCCTGCAGCGCCGGTTCTGAGCCGCCCCGCCCCAAGCCGCCCCTTCTTTCAGCCGCGATCACATGCGCCGGCTGTCGTCGTCCGCCGCTCGGCACCTGCAACAGCGGCGAGCCTTGTCGCCCACGCGACCGACGCGGCGGCCGCTCCTGCCTAAACTGGCCGATCGCCGGTTTGCCAGGCATGACAGGAGATGGATGTGGACCTGAATTTCACGCCCGAGGAGCAGGCCTTTCGCGAGCAGATCCGCGGCTGGGTGGCCGAGAGCCTGCCTGAGGACATCAGCCACAAGGTCCACAACGCGCTGCGCCTGTCGAAAGACGACCACCAGCGCTGGGCCCGCATCCTCGGCAGGAAAGGCTGGCATGGCTGGGCCTGGCCCGAGGCGTTCGGCGGGCCGGGCTGGAACGCCGTGCAGCGACACCTGTTCGAAGAGGAATGCGCACTCGCCGGCGCGCCGCGCGTCATCCCGTTCGGCCCCGTGATGGTGGCGCCGGTGATCATGGCCTTCGGCTCGGCCGAGCAGCAGCAGCGCTTCCTGCCCGGCATCATGAGCGGCGACGTGTGGTGGAGCCAGGGCTACAGCGAGCCGGGCGCGGGCTCGGATCTCGCCTCGGTGAAGTGCCGCGCCGAGCGAAAAGGCGACTACTACGTCGTCAACGGTCAGAAGACCTGGACCACGCTCGGCCAGCACGGCGACTGGATCTTCTGCCTGGTGCGCACCAGCAACGAAGGCAAGCCGCAGACGGGCATCAGCTTTTTGCTGATCGACATGAAGTCGCCCGGCATCACCGTGCGCCCGATCATCACGCTCGACAGCGAGCACGAGGTCAACGAGGTCTGGTTCGACAACGTCGAGGTGCCGGCCGACCAGCTCGTCGGCGAGGAGAACAAGGGCTGGACGTATGCCAAGTACCTGCTGGCGCACGAGCGCACCAACATCGCCGACGTGAACCGCGGCAAGCGCGAGCTGGAGCGGCTCAAGCGCATCGCCAAGGCCGAGAACGTGTATGACGACGCACGCTTTCGCGACCAGATCGCGCTGCTGGAGGTCGACATCGTCGCGCTCGAGATGATGGTGCTGCGCGTGCTCTCGGCCGAGAAGAGCGGCAAGCAGTCGCTCGACGTGGCCGGCCTGCTCAAGATCCGCGGCTCCGAGATCCAGCAGCGCTACACCGAGCTCATGATGCTGGCCGCAGGCCCCTGCAGCCTGCCCTTCATTCACGACGCGATGGAAGCCGGCTGGCAGGGCGACCATGTCGGCGCCGCACACTGCGCGCCGCTGGCCGGCACCTACTTCAACATGCGCAAGACGACCATCTACGGCGGCTCGAGCGAGGTTCAAAAGAACATCGTCGCGCAAACGGTGCTGGGG
>NZ_JACDCU010000494.1 GCF_013817365.1 Methylibium sp.
GCGCGCGACACCGTGCGCACGAGCTGAGGGTAGTACTCGTCCGCATTTCGTCGATCGGCCGGGACCGTCAACTGGTAGGCGCGCACCAGTTCTCCACACCACGAGTGAAACGTCCTCACCACCACGCGCTGGTCCACGCCGCGCCCGCGCAGAATGGCTTCGATCCGGCCCGCCAGCGCATGGTTGTAGCAAAGCACGAGGATGGGTTGATCGACGCGTGCTGCGGCCGCGAGTTGCTGCGCGCGGTAGATCAGCACCATGGTCTTGCCCGAGCCGGCCGCGCCGTGGATCACGCGATGCCCTTCGCCGAGGGTACGCGCGACCTGCTCCTGCTGCAGGTCCATCACCTGCAGCAGATCGGGGAGCTGCATCGGTTGCATGGCCGCCTCTTCGCCCGCCAACAGCGACTGCTGCTGCGGCATGCGCAGTTCGGGAAACAGATGCCAGCGCACGCGATCGCGTTGAGGGAGCGTCAAGGTGTGCGGATAGGAAACGGTGAACATGCCCCACAGCCGCTTCTGGAATGCCGCCGCATCGAACTGCTCGTCCAGCTCGTCGCGCAGCAGGGTGCGCGAGGAAGGAAACACCTCGTCGAAGTCGATCGATGCCACGTCGGCACGCCGCAGGCTCGACAGCACGACGCCCCAGCCATAGGGAAACAGCAGCCGGCCCGCAAACGGCCCCTCGGCATGCACCAGCGCGGGGTCGCGCTGCATCAGGTCGACCAGCTCCATCGCGTAATCGCGCGCCTGACGCAAGGGATGCGCCTGCGTCACCCGCCCTCGCGGCGTGCTCAGCTCGACGGCATCGCGCGTTGCCGGCCCCAGCGTGCTGCGTCGCCAGTCCTTGACCTCGAGCAGCAGCACGCCCCAGCGCGGGCTGAGGATCACGAAGTCCGGCTGGCGCGCCTTGGGACCGATGGGGATGTCGTGCCAGACGAGGTAGTCGTCCTCCAGGCAGCGCTTGAGCTGGTGCAGCACGCGGCGCTCGCCCGCGTTGCAGCGCTGGTCGATGTTCGTGAGGCCTTGCGGAAAGATGGCCATCAGCTCGTGGCCGTCAGGCCTGGCACGTTGCAGTCGCTCCGCAGGCTTGCGGCCGGGGCGGGCTCCCGCGCTCGATTGCGGCCCGTTCGGGTAGCGACGGCATGGTAGGGGGCGATCGCGCGAGGACGCGGCACAAGCTCGCCTCGCGCTCGCCCCCGATCCGTCAAATCACCGGAATCGGTGTGCGCTTTCTCGCCAAGGCCCAGTCCGGCTCTCAGGCCCCGCTGCGCAGCAGCCGCGCCGGCGCCACGCGCATCTGGCCGAGCAGGTAGCGCGCCCCCAAGCCCAGGCTGACGGCGCTGACGCCGAACGCCGTGACCGCGCCGGTCCAGTACAGGCCGCTGGCGTCGAGTTCCAGCCGCAAACGCAACAACGCGAATGCCAGCCCGCTGCCGACCACGACAGCGAAGCCGGCGGTCACGAGCGAGAGCAGCGCGTACTCCCAGCGCAGCGTGCAGCGCAGGCTGGCCAGGCGCGCGCCCAGGGTGTGCATCACGCTGGCTTCATAGACCTGGCGCGCGCGGCTTGCCGCCACCACGCTGGCCAGCACCAGCAGGCTGGCGGCCAGGCACACGCCGGCGATCACCGCCAGCCCGGCGCTGGCGCGGCCCATCAGCGCCCGGGTCTCGTCGAGCAGCGCCTCGGTGCGCACGCTGACTATGTTGGGCGCCGCAGCGGCGAGCCGGTCCTGCGCGGCGATGGCGTCCTGAGACGACAGGCTCGCGGCACCCACATGGCGGGTGATGAAGGGGTCGAGCACGCCGTCGCTGAAGATCGCCTCCAGCCACAGCCTCGCCTGGAAGCGGCGCTGGCTGTAGATGGCGGCGAGCTGCGCTTCCACCGGCGCCCCCATGATCTCGAAGCGCAGGCTGTCGCCGACTTTCAGGCCGAGCTGATCGGCTTCGCGGTCTTCCATCGCCACCCTCGGCGCTCCTCGGTGGTCGGCCGGCCACCAGGCACCGCGCGTCACGATCACGTCGTCGAAGTTGCCGCGGCGGTCGCTGAGCTTGTGGTCGTCGCGCGCCTCGCGGGCGCGCTGGCCGTCGCTGCTGTCGCGCAAGACCTCGCCGTTGACGGCGGCCAGACGCCCGAGCACGAGCGGCGCGGTCTGCAGCTGCTTCAGGCTGGGCGCGGCCTGCAGCACCTCGCGCAGCGTTTCGAGCTGTTCGGTTTGCACGTCGTAAAACACCAGTGCCGGCGCCTGCTGCGGCACGGTTTCGTTGACGGTGCGCAGCAGCGTGGCCACCACCAGGGTGCAGGCGACCAGCAAGGTCAACGCCGAGCCGAGCGACAGCAGTGATGCGCGAAGCGGCGAGCCCGGCCGCTGCAGGCCGGCCAACGCCAGTCGCAGCTCGAAACGCGGCTGCCAGCGCGGGTGCGTCAGCAGCCGGTGCGACAGGCCGCGCAGCCCGCGCAGCACGCCTTCGAGCAACACGAGCAGCAGCACCGTCACGCCGACGAAGGCGAGGCCGAAGCGCGCATCGGGCAGCACGCTCACCACGAGCGCGGCGACGGCCAGTGCACACAGCGCCGTCAGTGCCCAGGCCCGCGCGGGCGTACGCAGGGCGGCGCCGTCGATGCCACGGAACAGCGCGGCGGGTGAAACCGTGAGCGCGCGGCCGAGCGCCGGCAAGGCGAAGGTCAAGCCGGTCAGCACGCCGAAGGCCAGTGCGGTGGCCAGCGGCGCGGCGAGCTGAAGCAGTGCGGGCGCCAGCGGCAGCCGCTCGGCCGCGAGAGCCGCGCCGCCGAGCGCAAGCGCCCCGCCGAACAGCGCGCCGACGAAGCTGGCGCCGAGCGCCAGGATCAGGATCTGCAACAGCACCAGCGCT
>NZ_JACDCU010000120.1 GCF_013817365.1 Methylibium sp.
TGCGCTCGTAGCCGAGCTCCAGCACGTTGACGAAGCGCGTGACCTTGCTCAGCCCCAGGTTCTTGGCGGTGGCCTCGGCCTGCAGCTTCGCGGACTGCACGTCCAGGCGCTGCGTCATGGCGAGCTGTTCGATGTCGGGCTGGTCGGCCGGCTCCTTCGGCAGATCGGGCAGGCGCTCGGGCAGCTCGAACTGCGTCTGCGTGCCCCACAGGCCGAGCAGGCGCGTCAGCCGCTCGCGTGCTGCGACCTGCGCCTGTTGCGCACGTGCGAGATCCAGCACCGCCTGAGCGTAGAAGCCCTGCTCGCGGGCCTGTTGCAGCTTGGTGAAGTTGCCGACCGCGGCCATGCGGCTGGCCAGTTCGGCCCCCGCATCGGCAGCGCGCTGGACCTGCCGCGAGTAGCGCAGGCTCTCGTCCGCCGCCACGGCACCGACCCAGGCCTTACGGGTCTCGGCGGCCAGCGCGAGCATCTCCATCGTCACGCTGCGCTGCGTGGCCGCGAAGCGCCGGCTTTCGACCTGCCGCGCGAGTGGCAGCACCAGCAAGTGGCCGAGATCGAAGGAGAAGAAGCGCTCGATCTCACGCTCGTCACCCTGGCGCAGCTTGGTGATGCTGAAGCCCGGGTTGGGCAGCCGGCTCGACTGCACGAGGTCGGCCTCGGCGATGCCGAGTTGCTGGTAGCTCGCCTGCAAGCCGCGGTTGTTGAGCAGCGCGATCTGCACCGCACTCTCGGCGTTCAGCGGCTGCGCCAGCAGTTCGTCGACGCGGTTCGCGATGCCCTCGAGATCGCTGGCGCTGCGCGCCCATTTCACGTCTTTGCCGAGGCGCTCCTGCGCGGTCTTTTCAAGCGGTGCGAAGCCGCCGTCGGCACTGAAGGTGGCGCAGCCGCCGAGCAGCAGCGCGGCTGCGGCGACGGCGACGATTCGCAGCCGCGGCCGCGGCGAGCGTGCATTCGGTCGCGGCGCTAGAGAAGTGGGGTTGTTCCGGTTCACGGTGCGTTCCTTAGTTCTTCTTGTCGCTGCCATGGCTGCCGTGACCGCCATGGTCGGCCGGCGCAGGCGGCTTCGAGTCGCCGCCGGCGCCCGGTGCCGGCGCGCTGGCCGGCGACTCCGGTGCGTTGGCTTCCCGTGCATAGGCGCGCCAGCCGCCGATGCGGGCGACCTCGTCGTTCGCCTCTTGCCAGCCGACCGACTCGTCACTGAGCGGCCGGTAGCCGGAGAAGGCCGAGCGGTACCGCACCGGCGGCACGGCCGCCTGGGCGTCGAAGGGATCGCGTGCCTCAGGCCGGGCCGGGGCCGGGGATTCGGGCTGGGCCGTGGCCGGCGCGACGATGAAAAGGCTGGCGATGACGGTCGCGAGCCGAAAGGCAATGGGGGTGGGGATCATTGAAGCCTCGCAGGAGAACGATGGACTCGCCCGCGCAAAACGCAGGCGGCTGTTCTTGGCGGCACCACCGGGCGCGCAAGGCGCGCGCGGAGCCGCTCAGGCGAGGTGGAGCTTGGGCGGTCGCTCGAGGCCGCCGGCCGCGAGGCTGGCGTGGGGCTCGAAGGGCGACAAGGTATAGACCGGGGAGAACGACAGCGCGTCGGGCACCACGAGGGCGGTCGCGATGGCCGCCATGCTGCAACAGGAAGCACACACGCTGCACGTGGCCGAAGACATCTCGGCGCTCGACACGGGCTGCGTGCTCGCCTCCTGCGTGTGTGCGTGGGCCTCGGTCGCCGCGGCGGCCGGCGAGGCACCGTGTTCATGAAGGGCATGGTCGTGGTGCGTCGGCGCGACCGTCGGGGCCGCCGAGCCGAAGGCCATGGTCGAATGCATCGGGCCGCAGAACAGCATCGCCTGCGCAGCGACGCCCTGCACGGGCAGCGCCAAGACGAGCAGCCAAGCCAGAACGATTCGAAGCACACCACGCATCGTAAGAGTGTAGGCCAGCGGCTTCGAAGTCATGTCGTCAGGGGCGTTCGGCAGGAACTCAACGTGAAGAGAGAACGCGCGGTCGTGCGGGGTCCGTGCAACGCCGCACGACCTTGCGACCGCAAGGCCGGCGCGCATCGGTTTGTACGCGGGCGCACCAACGTGCCACGGCGTCACGCGTCGCGTGAGCCTGACACTGCGCCGGACATGGCGGCAAGTCCCATAGCCAAAAGCCCGCCGCGAGAGGTTAATTGCGGCATGGAGATCGCTCCCCCGCCGGCCGACGAATCGCAGCGGCTGAACGTACTGCGTAGCCTGCGCCTTCTCGACACCCAGCCCGAGCCCGCTTTCGATGCGGTGGTTCGGCTGGCCGGGCAGCAGATGCGCTGCCCGATCGGGCTCGTCAGCCTGATCGACGCCGACCGCCAGTGGTTCAAGGCGGCGCTCGGGCTCGACGTGCCCGAGACCCCGCGCGACGTCGCCTTCTGCTCGCACGCCATCCTGCAAGACGAGGTGTTCGTCGTCGAGGACGCCACGCAGGATGCGCGCTTCGCCGACAACCCGCTGGTCACCGGCGCGCCCGACATCCGTTTTTATGCCGGCGCGCCGCTGACGGTGGGCGGCCACAAGCTCGGCACGCTGTGCGTGATAGACCGGGTCGCGCGACAGATCGGCGAGGCGGAGCGTGCGGTGCTGCAGGAGTTGGCGCTGGTCACCAGCACCCTGATGGAGGCGCGGCTGCGCGAACAGCGCCTGCTCGAGCGGCTGCTGCTGGATGCCGAGTCACGCGGCGGCCGGCTTGCGGAGGGGCAGGCGGGCGCCGGGCCCCGGCTGCGGGCGACGGTGTTCAACGCGGTCTCGGCGCGCATGGCCGTGCTCGACCGGCACGGCGGCATTCTGGAGACGAACGCCGCGTGGCAGCGCTTCGCCGCCGCGGACGCCACGCCGGCGGTTCGCGATTCATCGGCGCGCACTACGTCGACGTGCTCGGCGCGCTCGGCGATCTGGCGCCGGCTTCCGCGGCCGCCGCGCGCTGCGGCCTGGCCTCGGTAGGGGCCGGCCGCTCGACCGGCTTCGAGCTGGAATACCGCTGTTGTCGGGGGGATGAGCCGGGCGATGAGAGCCCGGAGCCGGGCTCTCAGCCGCGCGGCGATATCTGGTTCGCGATGAGGATCACGCCGGTCGGCGACGACCAGCGGCGCATCGTCGTCAGCCACGAAGACATTACCAAACACAAGCGCGCCCAGGAGGCGCTGCTGCGCTTGGCCCATACCGACCCGCTCACGGGCGTGGCCAACCGGCGGCGCTTCTTCGAGCTGGCGCACCACGAGTTCGAGCGCGCCGTTCGCTACAAGAGCGCGCTCACGGTGCTGATGGCCGACATCGATCACTTCAAGGCCATCAACGACTGCTACGGCCATGCGGCCGGCGATGTGGTGCTGCGCAGCTTTGTCGGCGTTGCCGGCGAGGCACTGCGCGGCCCCGATCTCGTCGGCCGTCTGGGCGGCGAGGAGTTCGCCGTGCTGCTGCCGCACACGACGCTCGGCGGCGGCCATGCGCTGGCCCAGCGCATCGTCGAGCGCGTTGCGGCCCTACAGGTCGCCACGTGCGTGGGCCTGGTCTGCTACACGGTCAGCGTGGGCGTTAGCACGCTCGACGACCGCATCGCCTCCTTCGATGACCTGTTGCGCGCGGCCGACGATGCGCTGTACCGGGCCAAGGGCGCCGGCCGCAACACCGTGTCGTCGGCCTTCGGCGAGTTTTGCTGAGACGCTCGGGCCTCGGCGCTGCGGGAATGAAGCTTGCCCGCATTCCAAAAACCCTATCGAGCGAGCCCTGCCATGCGCACCCTGACGATCCAGCTCACGCCCAGCATCACCGACATGATCCGCATGGACCACAACCACGTGCTGGCCACTTTCCAGCAAGTGCATGCGGGCACCTCCGGCGGCCGCAAGCAGGCGCTGGTGCGGCTGGCCTGCACCTCGCTGGAGATTCATGCCCAGCTCGAGGAAGAGATCTTCTACCCAGCGCTGCGCGAACTGCGGCCCGATCTCACGGTGATCGAGAAGAGCGTGCCGGAACATGCCGAAATGCGCCGCCTCATCGAGCGGCTGATGGTCATGCCGGTGGCCGACCCCAGCTACGACGCCACCTTCATGGAACTGATGAGAGACGTGCTGCACCACGTGGCCGACGAGGAGACGACCCTGCTGCCGGCCGCCGAGCGCCTGCTCGGCGAGCGGCTCAGCGAACTGGGCGCACGGATGCTGCGCCGCCGGCTGCAACTGCTGGCGCCGCGCAGCCCGCAACTCGTGTGGAACACCCTGCGCTCGATGCCGCAGAGCGGCTTTGTCATGGCGTCGTCGCTGCTGGCCGCAGGCGGCTCGATGATGGGCCGCACCGCACCGCCCTCACCGCGCCCCTTTCCGTAAGGGCGCTGCGCTGCCGCCGCGGCGGCGCAAGAGGCCGGCGATGCCGGTCGTTGGGCAGGCCGTGCAGCGGCGCCGGCAGGCCGGAGGAACGCGACGACCGGCGTGCCGCTTTGCTCTGCCGGGCTGGGCGGCAAGAGCGCCTGCTTACTGTCGGGGCAACTGGCCGGGCGATCCGGCGGGATCAGCGGTTCCCCCACCACTCCCCGGAGCGGCGGGCGAATCCGGGTTCATGGAGCCGCCTTGGCCGGGCTGCATCGAGCCACTGCCCCCCGCACCGCCGCCGTTGGAACGGGCGCGGTAGTAGTCCTGCTGAGCCTGGTTCATGCAGTCCTGCTGCGCTTGCGGGTCCGCGGCTTTGCTGCACATCTGGCGGGCGTCCATGATGGCCTTCGCCTCGTCCGGATCGATCGTGATTCCCTCCTGCGCTGAACCACCGCTCGGCGGGGCGGCTGGCATGCCGGTCCCGGGCTGTGTCGAAGCGGGCGGGGGCTGCTCGATGGACGGGGCGGGCTGCGCCGGCGCAGCGGTCTGGGCCTGAGCGGCGGACAAGCCGCCGGCAAAAACCATCGCGGCCAGCATGCCGGAGAGGGTGTGCAGTTTCGGTTTCATGGCGGACAACCTTTCAAAGAACCGTGAAGGTCAGGAATTCGGCAATGCGCATGCCGTGCTCCCATTGCCGCCGTCATTCGACACAGATGGAATCGTTTGGAAACACTCTGGACCCTTGCCGCGCCCCTGTGGCGACGCGCTTTGCTCAAGGACCGCCTCGCTTGGCCGAAAACCCGTCAAGCCGGAGCAACTCCCCGGCAAAGCCGTATCCATGCAAGAACGACCCACCATCGACGTTCAGCACCTGTGCATCGGTCTGCACATCCACCTCGATTTGGGCTGGATGGAGCATCCGTTCCCACTGAGCAGCTTTCGCATCGCCACCGCCGAGCAGATCGAGGTGCTGCGGGGGCTGGGCCTGGCTCGCGTGCGGTTCTCGCCGCAGCGCAGCGAAGCCGAAACGCTCCGCGCGCTGGTTGCTCAGGGGCACTTGGCGCCCGAGGCGGCAAGCGCCGGCGAAGCAGGCACGCCGGCTGCGCTTGCGCCGGCCGGCAACGCCGACGCCGCAGACGGCGCCATGACCGCAGCGGCAGCGCAAGCCGCAGCCGCAAAGAGGACCGCCGTCGGCGATAGCTCCGCTGGCGCCGGCGCTCCACCGGCCGCGCCGCCTCCTGCGCTCAGCGCCGAGGCCCAGGCGCGCAGCCGGCGCCGCGAAGCGTTCGAGGCGGAAATCGCGTGCGTGCAGCATGCCGAGCGCGAGTACGCGCAAGCCGGGCGCGCCGTGCGGCGCAGCTTCGAGCTGGCGCTCAGCCAACCCGAAGCGGCGCGCGAGCATTGCGAAGGCCGGGTGAAGGATTTCCTCGGCAGCCTGCTCGGCGCCTCGGAAATGGCGATTCGCCTGCTCGGCGAAGGCGCGGGCGACCGCGCCTCGATGCACGCCGTCAACGTGACCGTGATCTCGTTGCTGCTCGGCCAGCAGTTGCAGTTGAGCAAACCCGAGATGTTCGACCTGGGTGTGGGAGCGATGCTGCACGACATCGGCAAGCTGGAGCTACCGGAGCGCGTGCGCTGGATCGATGCTCACTCGGCCGGCGCGTCCGCGCCCGAGCGTCATCTCTATCAGGCGCACGTGGGCCACGGCGTTGATCTCGGGCGCAAGATGCACCTCGCACCGGGAGCGCTGCTGGTCGTCGCCCAGCACCACGAGCTGGCTGACGGCAGCGGCTTTCCGCTCAAGCTCGGCAACGAACGCATGAGCGCGGCAGCGCGCATCGTCGCCCTCGTCAACCGCTACGACAACCTGTGCAACCCCGCCAGTCCCGCGCAGGCGCTCACGCCGCACGAGGCGCTGGCCTGGATGTACGGCCAGATGAAGGCGAAGTTCGACGCGGCGGTCTTCGGCGCGTTCATCCGCATGATGGGCGTGTACCCGCCCGGCTCGGTGGTGCAGCTGTCCGACGAGCGCTACGCGATGGTGGTCACCGTGAATGCCGCCCGGCCGCTCAAGCCGCGGGTGCTCGTGCACGATCCCCGGCAAAGTCGCGACGAGGCGCTGCCGCTCGACCTGGAAACCGTGCCCGAACTCGGCATCCGCCGCAGCCTCAAGCCCCAGCAGCTGCCGCGAGCCACGCTCGATTGGCTGTCGCCTCGGCTGCGCATCTGCTATTTCTTCGAGCGTGCCCGCGAGCCGTTCATGACGGCGTGCGTCGAGGCGCAAGGCGAATGACCTCGCTGCCGAGCCGCCTCAAGGCGAGGTCGCGCCCCCTCGGGGGGCCGGCGCGCAGCGCCTTGGGGGCCCCATGACCTCGCCGCCGCCCGTGTGGCAACCGCTGATCGACAGCCTGCTCGAAGCGGTGTGCCTGGTCGAGCCGCTGGGGCTGCGCATCGTCGCCGCGAACGCGGCGGCCGGCACGCTGTTCGGCGTGGACAGCGCGGCATTGATCGGCCGCGCGGTGATCGAACTCGCCGCCACGCCCGAAGACGAATGCTTCTGGGAAGACATGGCCGCCGGCCGCGCGCCGCTTGAGGGCCGGCACATCCACTCCGACAGCCTCGTGCGCCACGCCGACGGCCACCTGGTGCCGGTGGAGCGCCGAGTCAACCGCGTGTGGATGCGGCCCGGGCAGGCCATCTACGTGCTCGGGCTGCGCGACCAGAGTGCGCAGCGCGGCGCGGAAGACGAGCTCGAGCGCCTGCTCGCCGAACTGCGCGCCACGCTCGAATCGACCGACGACGGGATGCTGGTGACGGACCTGCAGGGCGGCATCCGCGGCTGCAACCAGCGCTTTGCCGAGCTGTGGTCGCTCCCCGAGGCGCTGCTCACGCAGCGCGACGACCATGCCATCCTGGACTGGATGCGCCGTCAGGTCGAGGACGAAGCCCGCTTCAGCGAGCGGCTGCGCGAGCTGGCCGAAACACCCGCGTTGCCGGCCACGCGCAGCGTCGACCGGCTGCGTCTGCGCTCGGGCCGCGTGCTCGAGCGCGTGACCTTGCCCCAGTACAAGCGCGGGCAGCCGATCGGGCGCGTGTGCTCGTTTCGCGACATCACCGAGCCGCTGGCCAGCGCGGCGCGGCTGCAGCTCGCCGCGCAGGTGTTCGAGTCCAGCCTGGACGCCGTTTTCGTCACCGACGACCAGCACTGCATCGTCACCGCCAACGCGGCCTGCGAGCGCATTACCGGTACCAAGCGCGAAGCGCTGCTCGGTCTGCCGACCGCGCGACTGCTCTCGTTGCCGAACGCCGGCCCCGAGGGCGATGCCCAGCCCGGTGATTGGTTCGCGCCGATTGCCGAACGCCTGACGGAGCACGGCGTGTGGGAAGGCGAGCTGTGGCACCGGCGCGCGGACGGCAGCGCACTGCCGGGCCAGGTTTCGCTGGTGCGCATGCCCGCTCAGGCGAACGCGGGCGACCCGCCCGGCGCTACCGGCGTTCGCCATGTCGGCTTCTTCAAGGACCTGACCGAAACCGTCGCCGCGCACCGGCGCATCGAGGAGTTGGCCTTCAGCGACGCGCTCACCGGCCTGCCCAACCGCGTGATGCTCATCGAGCGGGTCGAGTTCGCGCTGGCCATGTCGCAGCGCCACCAGACGCCGTTCGCGCTGCTCTTTCTCGACCTCGACCGCTTCAAGCACATCAACGATTCGCTGGGCCATCTGTTCGGCGACCGCGTGCTGGTCGAGGTGGCCGAGCGCCTGAAGACCTGCGTTCGCCAGGTCGATACCGTCGCGCGCCTGGGCGGCGACGAGTTCGTGCTGCTGCTCAGCCAGCTCGATGCGCGCGGCGCCGAAACCAGCGCGCGGCGGGTGCTCGAAGTGCTGGGCCAGCCGTTCACGCTGCAAGGCCTGAACTTCAGCGTCACGGCGAGCATCGGCATTGCGATGTACCCGAACGACGGGACGTCGATGAACGACCTCATCAAGAACGCCGACGCGGCGATGTACCGCGTGAAGGAGCGCGGCCGTGCCGGCCTGCGCTTCTACCAGCCGCAGATGAATGTCGATCTGCTCGCGCGGATGAAGCTCGACCACGCGATGCGCCTGGCGCTCGAGCATGGCGACTTCCGGCTGCACTACCAGCCGCAGGTCGGACTGGCGTGCGGCGCCGTGCTCGGCGCCGAGGCGCTGCTGCGCTGGCGCGACGCCGATCTGGGCGATGTGTCGCCGGGCGAGTTCATCCCGGTGGCCGAGGAAAGCGGCTTCATCGTCGCGCTCGGCGACTGGGTGCTCGGCGAGGCGGTGCGCCAGGCGGCCCTGTGGCGCGCGCAGGGGCGCGAGCTGCCGGTATCGGTGAACGTCTCGGCACTGCAGTTCCAGCAGGCCGACTTCGTGGAGCGCGTCGCCGCGGTGCTGGCTGCGGCGCAACTGCCGGCGACCTTGCTCGAACTCGAACTCACCGAATCGATCCTCCTGCGCGACGCCGACGAGGCGCTGCAGCGTCTGACCGCGCTGCACCGGCTCGGCGTGCGCCTGGCGATCGATGATTTCGGCACCGGCTACTCGAGCCTGGGTTACCTGAAGCGCTTTCCGATCAGCAAGCTCAAGATCGACCGCAGTTTCGTGAAGGGCCTGCCCGGCGACGAAAGCGATTGCGGTATCGCGCAAGCCATCATCCAGATGGCCCGGGCGCTGCGCCTGCGGGTGATCGCCGAGGGCGTGGAAACGGTGGCACAGCGAGACTTCCTGCTCCAGGCCGGCTGCGACGAATTCCAGGGTTTCCTTTTCGCCCCGGCCCTGACCGTGGAGGAGCTCCAAGAGCGCATGACTTCGCGGCCGGCACGAGACGGCGCCATCGCCGGCGCTTGCGGGCAAGGCCAGCCAGCCAGTCCGCGGGGTGGCTCGGTGCCGCGGCCCCCCGTAGCGACGCCGGCGCAAGCTTTGAATACTGAATAAAAATAAGGGGTATCCTTTTAGCTCCACCAACGCTGGAACTACTGGATGGATATCCAGCATAGCGTAACACCCGAGGCGGGCAAGGACTACCCGCGCAACTGGAACGAGTTTCTGGATTGGTT